>JBGUEF010000295.1:0-4477 GCA_041821485.1 Deltaproteobacteria bacterium | reverse complement strand
CAGCGCTGGGTCGTGCACCGTTAGATGCACGTACGACGCCACGATCATCATGGCCATGCCGACCAATGCCGCCAGGCGCGCGAACAGACCGACGAGCAACAGCAGGCCCACCGCCACCTCGGCCAGCGGCACGAACCACATGTTGAGCGCGTGAGCGGGGATGGCGGCCTCGGTCAGCTGCCCGGAAAACGCTTCGCGCAGCTCCGGAACCAGGAGCTTCATCAACCCGGTGGACACGAACAGCAGCCCGAGCAACAGGCGAACCACGGCCACAACCTTGCTGGTCTGCGTCCGCCGCAGCGTGGTGAGCAACCTGTCCATCGCGACTCCTCAAGTGGCGCGTCGTGTGGCACAATCCTCCCGCTTTGCCCGGCCAAAAGCAAGCGGTCCGCGCCGGGGTGCGGGGCGGAACGATGCCTGGAACGGCCTGCTCGACTCGATTCAAACGAAAGTCAGCAACTGACGACAAGGAGAACACGCACCATGGACTTGGGAATGATCGGACTCGGCCGAATGGGAGCGAACCTAGTGCGCAGACTGCTGCGTGACGGCCACCGGGCCGTCGTGTACGACGTAGACCCCGCGTCTGTGGCCGCGCTGGTTTCGGAAGGCGCCGACGGTGCCGACAGTCTCGCAGACCTTGCCGGGAAACTGAGCGGTCCTAGAGCCGTTTGGGTGATGGTGCCGGCTGGAATCACGGGGCAGGTCATCGACGATGTTGCCTCCCACCTCGATGCCGGCGACATCATCATCGACGGCGGCAATTCGTTCTATCAAGACGACCTCGCTCGGTCGGCTACGCTGTCAGAACGAGGCATTCGGTTGCTCGACGTGGGTACCAGCGGCGGTGTGTTCGGTCTCGAACGTGGGTTCTGCCTCATGATCGGTGGCGACACCGATGCGGTTCATCACCTCGACCCGATCTTTCGAACACTCGCACCGGGCGTCGGGGCAGCCGACCGGACACCGGGCCGGGATGGTGAGCCTCTTCCTGCCGAACACGGCTATCTGCATTGTGGGCCGAGTGGAGCCGGTCATTTCGTCAAGATGGTCCACAACGGCATCGAGTACGGCGTCATGGCCGCGTATGCCGAAGGCCTGAACATCCTCAAGCATGCCGGCGTCGGACTTGCCGACACCAGGGTCGACGCCGAAACGACCCCGCTTCGGCGGCCCGATCACTATCAGTACCAGCTCGATATTCCTGAGGTCACCGAAGTGTGGCGGCGGGGCAGCGTCATTGCCTCGTGGCTGCTCGATCTCACTGCCGCCGCTTTCGTTGATAATCCAAACCTGGACGGGTTCGCCGGTCGCGTGTCGGACTCGGGGGAGGGAAGGTGGACGGTATTGAGTGCTGTCGAAGAGGGCGTTCCCGCACCGGTTCTCTCGGCTGCGCTCTACGGCCGGTTCGAGTCACGCAGCGGCGCCGAATTCGCCAATCAGGTATTGTCCGCGATGCGCAGGCAGTTCGGCGGTCACCATGAGAAAGCCGACCCGACATGACGGAGACGAACTACGCCGACGCGCTCATCCTGTTCGGAATCACGGGCGATCTCGCCCGTAGGAAGCTGTTTTCGGCTCTGTACGACCTGACCGCCGCCGGTCGCCTCGACATGCCGGTGATCGGGGTGGCATCCCGCGCCTGGGATGATGAGACCTTGCGTCGTCATGCTCGAGAGTCTCTCGAGGCGGTGGGTCGCGCAATCGACGATGAGGTGTTCGCCCGGTTGGCAGTCAACCTTTGCTACGTCTCCGGTAACTACCGCGACCCGGCCACCTACACGGAAATCGCCAAGCGAGCACACAGCAGTACGTGTGCCGTCTCCTATCTCGCGATCCCCCCAGACCTCTTCAACGACGTGGTCGAGGGCCTGGGCTCGGTAGGCCTCAACCATCGGGGGCGTCTGGTATTGGAGAAACCGTTCGGCCGAGACGCCCAGACCGCCGCGGAGCTCAACGACATCGTTCACCATCATTTCCCAGAAGGACGGGTGTACAGGATCGATCACTTCCTCGGCAAAGAGGCCGTGCAGAACCTGATGATCTTCCGCTTCTCCAACACCGTGTTGGAACCGATTTGGAACCGGCATTACGTGCGCGGCGTGCAGATCACGATGGCAGAGGATTTTGGAGTGGAAGGAAGGGGCTCGTTCTACGACAAGGTGGGCACTCTTCGCGATGTCGTGCAGAACCATCTACTTCAGGTGCTGGCGTTGCTTGCCATGGAACCACCGGTGTCCGAGGACCCCGATGCACTACGAGACGAGCGGGTCAAAGCGCTAAAGGCCATCGTGACGCCCACCCGCGACGACGTCGTTCGCGGCCAGTATGCCGGCTTCCGCGAAGAGGCCGGTGTCGTCGCGGACTCGGACACGGAGACTTACACCGCGGTGCGACTCGAGCTCGATTCGTGGCGGTGGGCCGGGGTGCCCTGGATCATCCGCGCGGGCAAGGGGCTGACTTCGACCGTCACCGAAGCCGTCGTCGAATTCGCCCGGCCTCCGCGTCCACTCTTCGCCGACGCCGACTGTCGGCCCGGCCCGAACCGTCTGACATTTCGCACCAAGCCAGACGACGGGATTAGCTTTTCGATGCAAGCCAAGAAGCCGGGACCAAGCATGGTGAGCCGCCCAATTGAGCTGCATCTGGAGCATGATCGGCCTCGTGGGCGCGACGCTTACGATCGGCTGATCGGTGACGCGCTCCGCGGTGACCCGGCTCTATTCGCTCGTCAAGACGGGGTCATGGAAGCGTGGAGAGTCGTAGAGCAGTTGCTTTCCGAGGGTCGACCGGTCGTACCGTATCAACAGGGTAGCTGGGGTCCGACCGAGGCCGATGCACTCCTCGGCTCCGACTGGCATTGGATCACCAAATGACCGACTCCATGGATCCGGCGCTCTGATGCAGGTCGTCCGCGCGGGACCCGACCTTACCGAAGCGGCCGCCGGCATCCTTCTCCGATCGCTGGCGGAGCGTCTCCGGGACAAACCGCGGGTGTCGTTGGCGCTGTCGGGTGGCCGGACACCTTGGCCCGTCTTGAGATCGCTCGCCCGGGCCGATCTTGAATGGAAGCGTGTCGATATCTACCAAGTGGATGAGCGAGTCGCTCCGGACGGTGACCCTGCCCGCAACCTCACCGGGCTCACCAGCGCCCTGCTCGACCACGTTCCAGCAACCGTCTACCCGATGCCCGTGGAAGGGCCGGATCTGGAGGCGGCCGCCGACCGATACGCAGCGGAGCTCCCCGAAGTCCTCGATGTCGTCCACCTCGGTCTCGGCGACGACGGGCACACCGCGTCGCTCGTTCCCAGCGACCCGGTGCTCGACATCACTAACCAGCGCGTCGCCGTGACCCAACCCTACAAAGGACACCGTCGAATGACCCTCACCTTCCCGGCATTCGAACGGGTCGGTTCGATCCTATGGATCGTGGCAGGCGCCGACAAGACCTCGATGCTCGAGCGTCTGCTCGCCGCCGACCCGACGATCCCTGCGGGGCGCGTACCCCAGGAGCGAGCCGTCCTGATCACCGATGGGGTTCTCGGCTCATGACGACCGAAACCTTCGTGACCGATGCTGGGGTGACAGTACCTGCGGTCACAACCGATCAGATGCGAGAAGTCGATCGCGTGGCCATCGAGGAGGTTGGCCCCAACCTCTATCAGATGATGGAGAATGCCGGCCGCAACCTCGCACTCACCGTCCTCGAAACGCTCGGCGCCAATTGGGCCTCCACGCCCATTACCGTACTTGCGGGCACCGGGGGTAACGGTGGAGGAGGAATCTGCGCCGCCCGCCATCTCGCCAATCGAGGAGCCGATGTCACGGTGGCGATCACCGATCCGCAAGGTCTGACATCGGTTCCAAACGAGCAGCTCGAAGTCTATCGCGGTACACCCGGCAAACTGGCAGACCTCGCAGCCCTCGACACGCTGAGACCCGGGCTGGTTGTCGATGCGATCATCGGTTACAGCCTGGGCGGGGCACCCCGCGGTGTCGCCCGCCGGATGATCGAGTGGATCGGCGATCAGCCCGCACCGGTGCTCTCACTCGATGTGCCCTCGGGCATCGACTCGACCACCGGCGAAGCACACGGCGTCCACGTGCGGGCCGCGGTCACTTTGACGCTGGCTCTACCGAAGACCGGACTGGATGCGGCGACGGTCGGCGAGCTTTGGCTGGCCGATATCGGTATTCCGCGCGAGGTCTATCGTCGGGTCGGCATCGACGTGCCCACCGGGGTATTCGGAGACCGCTTCCGAGTCGCGGTGCGGCCGGCACAGGCCTAGATCACACATCTACGACCACATTCGTCTTGGGCTTACTGCAGCAGATCAGGAAAGGGACCGTGCTTTGGCGCGCTCGTTCGTTGCACTGCCGTTGAGTGCTCCCCCCAAAGGCGCTACAGCGAGGCGGTGCGCATCTGGAAAAAGATCGCCCTTGCGGTGCTGCTGTTGCTGGTCGTCGCCGGGTTCGT
>JBGUEF010000294.1:0-4502 GCA_041821485.1 Deltaproteobacteria bacterium | reverse complement strand
GCAGCGTGTAGCTGTCCTTGCCGCCACTGATGGCAATCATCACGCGGTCGCCGGGCTCGATGAGCTCGTAGTCCGCGATGCAACGCCCCATCTCGTGAGCGAGTCGCTTTTCCAAAGTGGCCTGACCCACGCGCGATGGGTACCCGTCAGCCGCCCGCCCCGCAAGGCTCCCGGTCACTTCGCTCTTCGAAGCGCGACTGCGCGCGCATGCGCCTCGAGGCCTTCGAGCCGGGCAAGCCCCTCGAGGAGATCGGCCTGATCGGTGATCGCTGCTTGCGAGTACCGAATCAGTGACGATCGGACGACGAAATCATAGACGCCCAGCGGCGACGCGAAGCGAACGGCCCCGCCTGTGGGCAGCACGTGACTCGGCCCGGCCGCGTAGTCCCCGGCGGCCTCGGGGGTGTGGTAGCCGAGGAATATCGCGCCGGCCGCTCCGATCCGCTCGAGCATCGCCTCGGAATCCGCCACCGACAGGCTCAAGTGCTCGGCCGCGAGCACGGTTGCGGCGCGCCCGGCCTCGTCCAAGTCGCGCACGACAAAGCAATATCCGTTGTTGCGCACCGCCTCTTCGGCGATCGCTCTTCGGGGAAGCGATGCGAGCTGACGTTCTAGCGCGGCGTCAATCGCGTCGGCCTGCGCCCGCGAGAGCACCACGGCGAGAGGGTACGCGGCCTCGTCGTGCTCAGCCTGAGACAACAGATCGGCGGCGACGATCTCCGGGTCGGCGCCGTCATCCGCGACGACGAGGATCTCGCTGGGCCCGGCGATCGAATCGATGTCGACGACGCCGAAGACCAGCCGCTTCGCGCAGGCGACGTAGATGTTGCCAGGGCCTACCACCTTGTCGACGCGGGCAATCGATTCGGTGCCGTACGCCACGGCCGCGATCGCTTGCGCTCCGCCAGCGTCCACGACCTCGGTCACCCCGGCGACGTCCGCCGCGGCCAAGATCTCCGGCGTGGGGTTCGGCGTGATCAGGACGATGCGCTCGACGCCCGCGACGGTGGCCGGGATCGCGGTCATCAGCACTGTGGACGGATAGCGAGCCTTGCCGCCGGGCGCGTACACCGCCGCAGCAGCCACCGGCTGGACCCGTTGGCCGAGCTCGATTCCGTCCTCTTCGTAGCGAAACCCTGGCTCCCGCTGATGCTCGTGATAGCGGCGAATGCGCTCGCCTGCGGCTTCCAACGCCTCGCGAACGGCGGGGTCGACGGTGCGCGCCTCTCGCAGCCAAGCGTCGCGATTCAGAACGAGCGATTGCGGACGCCGGCGATCGAAGCGCTCCGTGTACTCGAGCACGGCCTCGTCGCCCCGCTCACGGACCGCGTCGAGGATCGCGCGTACGTCGGGCTCGACCCGCGCGAGATCTTCGTCGCCGCGCCGGCTCAAAGACGCTAGCGTGTCTTCGTAGCCAGCGTGGCCCTGTTCGTGGATCCTGAGCATTTGCTGGTTCTAGCGGGCCGGGCAATGGGGTCAACCGCGCGACCTTGCCCTTCGGGGCGGAAAGTGCTCAGACTTCGCCGATCATGAACGTACGCCTGTACAACACCCTCACGGGCCAAAAGGAGCCCTTCGAGCCGGCCGAACCGGATCACGCCCGTGTCTACGTCTGCGGCCCGACGGTCTACGACTATGCGCATTTGGGCCACGCTCGTTGCTACGTCGTCTACGACGTCTTGGTTCGTCATCTGCGGGCCGACGGGCTGAAGGTCACCTACGTCCGAAATGTCACCGACGTCGACGACAAGATCCTCAAGCGCGCCGCCGAGACGGGTACGGAGCCCACAGTGCTCGCCGCACGCTTTGCCGACGCTTACTCCGAAGATATGCACCGACTCGGGAACCTCGACCCCGACGTCGAACCGCGCGTCAGCACCCACCTCGAGGACATCTTCGCGTTGGTGCAACGGTTGGTCGACGGCGATCATGCTTACGTCTCGGACGGTGACGTCTATTTCTCGGTCGAGTCCTTTTCCGACTACGGCAAACTCAGCCATCGCGACCTCGGACAAATGAAGCTCGGGGCGAGCGAGCGTCTCGACGAAACCAAGGCGGCGCGGAAGCGCCATCCGGCGGATTTCGCGTTGTGGAAGAAGAGCGAGGAGGACGCCTGGGGTTGGGATAGCCCCTGGGGGCGCGGCCGCCCTGGCTGGCACATCGAGTGCTCTGCGATGTCGATGAAGCACCTCGGCGATACGCTCGACCTCCACGGAGGTGGCTTGGATCTGGTGTTCCCACACCACGAAAACGAGATCGCCCAAAGCGAGGCCGCCACCGGAAAACCGTTTGCGCGATGTTGGATGCACAACGGGTTCGTCGAGGTCGACAAAGAGAAAATGAGCAAGAGCCTCGGCAATTTCTTCACGGCGCGAGACCTGTTCGACCGCGTCGAGCCGGAGGCGATTCGGTACTTCATGATGACGGTGCACTACCGTGCCCCGCTCAACCTAGATTGGACGCTCGACGACGCCGGCAACGTGACGGGATTCCCGCAGTTCGAAGAGGCGGAACGGCGTGTGGCCTACCTCTACAAAACCAAGCAGCGCCTCGAAGGACTTCCTCCGAAGCGCGTGGTCGATGGTGACGGGCCCGTCCCGCCAGACATCGCCGGCTTCGCGGAAGCACTGCGTGAATCCTTGGATGACGACCTCAACATGCCCGTGGCGCTCGCCAAGCTGGCCGACTTCCTCAAGGCGGTGAACGAGCTCTGTGACCAAGCGATGAGGAAGAAGGGCAAGGCGGCCCGGCGCGCGGTCGAGCAAGCCCAGGCCGGATTTCGCGCGCTCGAAGCAGAGCTTGGGATCTGTACCGAGTCGGCCGACATCATCCTCCTGCGAATTCGCGACCGACGGGCCAAGGCGCGTGGCTTGGAGTCCGCGGCAATCGAGCGGCGGATCGCGGACCGCACGGAGGCGAGAAAGTCCAAGGACTTCGCGGAGGCCGACCGTGTTCGCGACGAGCTCGCGGCACAGGGTGTGGAGCTGCTGGACGGCCCCGAAGGCACCGGCTGGACCATCGCGGACTGATGAGAGTATCAGGTAGGTTGCGCGGACCGGTCCGGAATTCAGCATTTCTCAGCACTTAGCGGCGACCCAAATCTGTCACTGGCCCGTTCCGTATGGCACCCTGATAGTTCCTTGGAGCATCAAGCTTTGACGTCGTCTGTCCCAAAGCCTTTGGCGGAAGGCACTTTGAGTGCAACCCCATTCGGCCACGTCCTGTTGTCCATCCAAAAGAAGGGGCTCTCCGGAACGCTTGCGGTCTGGCCGGACGACGAACGAGCCGGGCAAGACCGAATCCTGTTTCGAGCTGGCGCGCCGGCACTCGGTCGATTCCTCGACCCGGCAGCGGACCTCGAGCGTGGCATGCTCAACATCTTCCATCGGGACAAGGGTCCATACGCGTTCTACGAAGCGGACCTGGTCGGCGAGAGCAGCGAGGCGCTCCGCGGGCAGGTCGACGTTCTGGCGCTCATCGCGACCGCGCTTCGCGGCGACGTCCCGAAAGATGCGATGCTGCGAGTGACTCGAAAACTCGGGCTCGACCGTCAGCGTGTGAAACAGGGTGCTCCGTTGGCGAGGCTCTCGCTTCAGTCGAACGAGTTGGCGTTTGTCGAGCTGATGCGTGCGGAGCCAGCGACCGCTGCGATTCTCATCGAGCAGTTCGGCGACCCGAAGGTCGCTCAGCGTATGATCTACCTGCTTGCGATCACGGAATGTCTGGAACCATATCGCCCGGTCTCACAGCAGAAGCTCAGGGCCGTCTCGCCCTCTTCGCCACCCGGGCGGCGACAGTCATCGCCACCTGGGGCGCGCAGAACGATGAGGTCTTCGGGAAGCATGTTGCCCCCGACGGGCCGTGGCTCGTCTCCGCCTGGAGCGCGTGACTCGAGTCTGCCAGGAGGCGATTCGGTTCTGCCGGCGTCGATCAGCAATCTGCCGCCAGCAAAAACACTTTCCGGCGAGATCGTCGCGCCACGGGCCATGCCGGGGCAGCCAACTCCGGGGTTGAGCGACGAGCACCAGAAACGCTGGGAGGAAGTGACGCGGGTCATCGGCATGATGGACCGCCAGAACTATTTCGAAATGCTCGGAGTGAAAGAATCGGCCGACGGAAACGCGATCAGCAAGAAGTACATGTCGCTCGCGAAGATCTGGCACCCGGACCGTCTGCCTCCGGAGCTTTCGCAGCTCCGCCCGTGGGTCGAGGAGATTTTCCATCTGTTTACCGTGGCCAACGACACGCTCGGCGATGCGAAGAAGCGGGGCGACTACCAGAAGACCGTGATGCAGGGCGGCGGGACGCCCGAGTCCGAACGCAAGCTCAACGTGATGGTCGAGGCGGCGATCAACTTTCAAAAGGTCGACGTGCTGGTGAAGCGGGAGGCACCGCCAGCCCATGGATCGCTTGGTCGAACACGGCCGGGTCAGGCTTGACCAGGCCCATCTCGTAAGAGAAGAAGAAGTCCTCGACGAGCCCGTCGAGCCACCGTCGCTGAG
>JBGUEF010000293.1:0-4521 GCA_041821485.1 Deltaproteobacteria bacterium | reverse complement strand
GACGCATGTTGCCAAACATCACCCGAGGAGATCCTGGCGAAAACCGACGCGATTGTCGCGCGTTGCGGAAGCGCGCCGGCCGTGGCGATACCGATTCTTCAGGCGCTGCAATCCGAGTTTCGCCACTTGCCGCGCGCCGCTCTCGAGCGGGTCTGCGAAACGACCGAGATCACCGCCGCGACTAGCAGAATCACGAAAGGCCTACGCGCCTGAAAGTTGGCGAGCTTCTCTAGAAATCCGGTCATTTTCGACTCAGGGCTGGCGGAGCAGAGGAGCGGACGCCGAGCGCCGCCAACCTTTGTCGAACAATTCAAAGTCGTCGCTCTTCGGGGACGCGCCTCGATTGACGCGACCCGCAGGCGCACTAAAAGGCCTATGCATGTGCGGGATCGCCGGAAAGCTGTATTTCGACTCGGCGCGACCGGTGAGCCCCGAGGTGCTGGACGCGATGACCGATCGGCTGGTGCATCGCGGCCCTGACGCGCGCGGTGTCTACATCGACGGCGCAACGGGCCTCGGCCATCGCCGCCTGTCGATCATCGACCTCTCCACGAGCGCCAACCAACCGATGGTCGGGCCCACGGGCATGGTGCTCACGTTCAACGGCGAGATCTACAACTATATGGCGCTACGTCGGGAGCTCGAGTCAAAGGGGCGAGCGTTCCGCACGAGCTCCGACACGGAGGTGCTTCTCGCGCTCTACGAAGATCGGGGTCCGGATTGCGTTCGCGATTTGGTCGGCATGTTCGCGTTTGCGATTTGGGATCCGCGAACGCGCACGTTGTTCTGTGCGCGTGACCGCATCGGGCAGAAGCCTCTCTACTACTCGCATCGGCCGGACGGGTTCTCGTTCGCCTCCGAGCTCGCCGCGCTCCTCGAGGACCACGACGTCTCCGTCGAGGTCAACACGACCGCGATCCACCACTATTTGACGCTGCACTACGTGCCGTCGCCGGACACCGCGTTCGTAGGAATCTCGAAGCTGCCTCCCGCGCACACGCTCACGCTTCGCGACGGTGAGGTGGTTCTCGAACGCTACTGGCGCCCTTCGTTCGAGCCCAAGCATGCTTCGTCGGTGGATGACCTGGCGGAGGAGGCCTGGGACTTGATCGCCAGCGCGACCAAGCTCCGTATGATGAGCGACGTGCCGCTCGGTGCCTTTCTCTCGGGCGGAAAGGACTCACCTGCGATCGTTGCCGCCATGAACTTGGCGACGAACGACCCGGTCAAGACCTTCACGATCGGGTTCAAAGAAGCGGCCTTCGACGAGCTCGCAGACGCCGCCATGTCGGCCAAATTCCTCGGCTGCGATTACGAGGAGCTGATCATAAGCCCGGACACGGTCGACGTGTTACCGAAGCTAGTCGAGCACCACGGCGAGCCGTTTTCGGATCCCTCGATGATTCCGATGTACTACCTGTCCCAGATGGCCCGGCGTCACGTGACCGTTGCGCTCTCGGGCGATGGCGGAGACGAATCGTTTGGCGGGTACAGCCGGTACGCCTGGGCCTGGGGCGCCGGCCTGCTCGACCACCTGCCGAAGCCGCTTTGGCTGGCGTTACAGACCGCCGCACGCTCGCTGACCGCCGCTGGCTGGGCGCCGGCAGACGTTCAGCGAGCCGCGGGCTACGCCAAGCACATCTTCGCGCCTCCTGGCGAACGCTACGTCTCGATGATGTGCCACTTCGTTCCGTCGGCCCGATGGGAGCTCTACACTGACGATTTTCGCGCGTCGATCCATGGCAGCGACACGCCCGCGATGTTCGACGCGTCGGTGTCGAATTCGGACGCCGTCGAGACGCTAGATCAATACATGCAGTTCGATTTCGACGGGTATCTGTCCGACGGGATCAACACCAAGGTCGACATCGCGTCGATGATGCATTCGCTCGAGGTGCGAGCGCCATTCCTCGACCATCGCCTCGTCGAGTTTGCCGCACGGCTCCCAACGAGCCTCAAACAGCGAGGGACCAGGGGGCGCATCCTGTACAAGAAGGCGGTCGCGCCCCACATCCCGGCGCCCATCCTCGACCGAAAGAAGCGGGGGTTGACGTTGCCAGTCGACGAGTGGCTCCGGGGGCCGCTTCGCCCGGCATTGGACGACGTCGTCTCGGGCGCCGAGCTTCGCGAGCGCGGGCACTTCCAGCAAGAGAAGATCGAGCGCATGTACCAAGACCACGTCGCCGGGCGCGCGGACAACGGATACCCGTTGTGGAACCTGATGGTGCTCGAGCTTTGGATGCGGCAGTTCGTCGACGGCCGCACCGCGCGCTCGTAGTCGCGCGAGGCTCAGCGAAAGAGCTCGATCGCTTCGTCATAGAACCCCTCGAGCTCCACGACTTGTTTCTGAACGTCGTACTCGCGCTCCATCTTGGCGCGTGCCGCCACCCCCATGCGTTCGCGCAAGGCCTGGTCGGCCAAGAGCTCGCTCAAGCGATTCGAGAGGCCGTCAACGTCTCGTTCTTGGACGAGAAAGCCAGTCTCTCCTTCGTCGATGATCTCGGGGATGCCGCCGTGCACGCTTCCAACCGCAGGAACGCCGGATGCCGCAGCCTCCTTGACCACGATGAGCCCCGACTCTCGCTCGCCGATGCGCGTGACGACGCTGGGGGCCAAGAGGACGTCGCACTTCCTGAGATGCTCGGCGACCTGCTCTGGTTGCAGCACGCCGAGAAAGGTCACGAACGGCCTAATCCCGAGCCGATCGACCCATGCTTGGAGCTCGGCGTCGAGCTCTCCATCTCCGATGATGTCCAAGCGGACGTTTTCCGAGGCGTGCGGTGCGTACGCGCGAATCGCGTACTCGATCCCCTTTTGCTCACAGAAGCGGCCGATGACGCAAACCCGGAGCGGACCGTCCTCTCGCGACGGTTTCATTCGGAAGCGCGACAAGTCGATGCCCAGTCGATGAATGCGGAGCTTCTCCTCGGGCACGCCGTAGGAGATGAGCAGCTCCTTCAGGTCGTTCGAAGCGCAGAGGCCCAAGGTCATGCGCTCCAAAATCTCCTTGCTGTGCAGGAGAAACGGCCAGTAATGCGGGTGGAACCGACGTGTGTTCCAAAGTAGCGGCACGTCGTAGCCGTGGAACGTCACGACGAACGGGAGCTTTGCGCGCTTCACGTACGGCAGGGCGTAGACGGCCCCGGTCGCGAAGTGCGCGTGAACCAGATCGAACTGCTTCTCGCGAAACCGCTTGAAGAACGCCGGGCTCCTTCGCGTGGCGCCGTAGGCGAGGTTTGCCCGATGAACGTTCGGAAACGGAAACCAGTCCAGGTTCTCGGTCCGCCAGCAGAACACCTCCGCTTCGTAGCGGACGTGATTGACGAGCTGCTCGTACACGAACGTTTGTGAGTACGGCAGAAAGTTCGTGTTGAACACTGCCGTCTGGCAAGGCGTCGTCACGGGCATGGTCATGAAAGAACCCCAAGTTGGGGTCAAGCGCTCGACAGTGTGCGCTCTCGCCCTCTGGCCCGCACGTCAGTACTCCTCCGGCAACGAATACTGCCGAATCCTTCCCTCGTCGATGACTCGGCGAATCGCGTCCTGGTTCTCGGCGGAGCAATCTTCCTCGGCGTGCATGTCGAACACCAATCGCACTCCGTCGGGCGAGTTCATGATGCGCCGCGCAAGACCGGTTGGTGGGAAGCAGAACACCATGACGTTCGCAGACGTAGCGAACCCTTGAATCGGTTCCGCCACGACGTACTGCTGGCGGCCCTCGGTGCCCATCAAGGGTACGTGTCCACGATCCACCATCATCAAGTCGGGCGCGACGTTGTCGATAATCCACTGTTCTCCTACCTGAGCTTGCCTCGCCCTCAGGTAGTCGATGTTCGCCACGAGACCTTCGGTCTGGAACACGCGCACATCGTCTGGTGACCAGTAGCCGAGGCCTCCGGAACGATCTCCCATCGCTATCGTGAGCGGGCGAGAGCCATCGAGCCAAGTCTGCACATCGCGAATGCTTCGCTTGTTGAAGGTCTGGTTTGACGGATGAAAGCTCGCGTCGGTCGTGATTTTGGAGATGTCGCGAGCATGGGAGTACGTCGGAAGGATGATCGCGAAGATCAGCGTCGCCAATAAGGCCGAGACGCGGGCCCAACGGAACGCAGCTGCGTCCGCGTGATGCAAGCTGATGTAAACGATGCGCGCGACCACCAGGGCGAAGAGGAGCGCGTTGCTGTAGAAGTACCAACCCCAGGCGCCCCAGCCGGAGAATGAAAAGTAGTACGAGAGCTGGATGAGAATCGCGAGGGTGAACGAGGCCATCAATGGATAGAGGAAAGCGTCGCGCCGATAGAGTTTCGTCTTGTGCTCCACGGCGAACAGAACGAGGGCGAGCAGGAGCAATGCCCTGGACTCTTGGAAGTACTGCGCCGCGAGATCCCAATTCGAAAACAGCGGAGCCCCGATCGCCTTGGCGAGACCGAGCATAGTCGACATAAACGCCCTTTGAGGTTCATGTCCCTGGCGACATAACATCTAGTGCCGCGAAATTCGGCGCTCATCTGCCATCCCGGT
>JBGUEF010000292.1:0-4562 GCA_041821485.1 Deltaproteobacteria bacterium | reverse complement strand
GCGTCCCGCCGTGCCCCGGTTCGCTCGCGAGCACGTGCGTCGGGAGCCGTTCTCCGATTGTATAGTGCCAGCCCGTCAGCCGGGCACTGCCGGTATCGTTACTCTTTGGTCTGGGCCCTCGTGTTCCAGTGCGACATATAGCGAACCCTCGAGCGTCCCAGTCCATGGTTCGTTCAAACGTTCGCGCGACGGAATGTCCAGTCGCAGTGAAACTGCCAGCAGGGCGGCCTCCAGCTGACGGCGATGGTCTGCTTCCATGTCCCAATGCACCACCAGAGCGAGGCCCCCAAGCTGGTGGGCTTCGGTCAGGAACACGTGGGCTTCCGCGAAGGCCCGCTCCAGCGCGTGCAGCGCTTCCGCAGCGGTCGCGTGCATGGTTCCGGAGAGCGCGCAGGCTGAGCACATCACGGTAGAAACTAGCAGAATTGGCGCGTGCCCGCGTCGATTCGTCAGTAGCCGCCGCCGCGCTGAAAGCGTTTCCAAGCGGCGCACGGGGTCCCGTAGCGCTTCTCCACGTATTGCAGCCCCCAGGCGATTTGCGGCCATGGGTTTGTCCGGTAGTCAACGCCGTAGGCCTTACCCGAATCCCTCATCTTGTTGCACGGGTAGGACTGAGGGATCCCGCAAGCGCCCGTGCGCTTGTTGCGCGCGCGATGGTTCCAGTGGCTTTCCGCCTGCCACAGCTTGTCGAGGCATTGGAACTGTTGCTCGCTGTCCCATTGCGAATATTCGGTCCGAACTAGATAGCGCGCGATCTCCTTGTTCTGCGCGGGTGTGTTGTTCGCCGCCTGCAAGGTTGGCTTCGCTTCCGACGCGCTGCTCGCACATCCGCTAAGGGCCAGAGCCAGGGCGATCGAGGCGCACGAGAGGCGAAACGTTCCAACCATCGAGGAACCCCGATTACTCCTCGATGGGCGAGTGATCCCGTGCCCACTCGTACGCCATGTAGGACGAGATTAGGTGGCAGACCCAACCGAGGAAACCGCCGCTGCCGATCCAGAGACCTGGTGTGACGATCAGCCAGACGACCCCACGTAGGAACTTGCCGTTGTAGAACTGGCCGAGGCCGGGGATGATGAACGACAGGACTGCAGCGGTACCAGGACGATCCATGCGTCCAAGGTGCGTCGCCGACTCCGATTGTCAACGACCCCACGCCCGCATTGCGTGCCCGGCCGAACTCTGGCACCGATCAGGATCGTGAAGCTTCCCGCCGATAGCTTGACCGCCCCGTCGCACCCCGTCGCGCGCTTGCCCGCCGAATGGGAAGAGCGCGTCGTTGCCTGGGGAGAGCCAGCGTATCGGGGCAAGCAGATCTTCGACTGGATCCACCGCCAGGGCGTTCTCGACCCGGACGAAATGAGCAATCTTCCGAAGGCGCTCCGCGAGTGCTTGAAAGAGGAGGGCGTGGGCTGGCCGATCACGATCGTTTCCGCGCACGAATCGGCAGACCAAACCAAGAAGCTCCTCGTGGGCATGCCCGACGGCGAGAAGGTGGAAACGGTGTTGATCCCGCAGCTCGGCGACGAGCGCATCGTTACCCAGTGCATCTCGAGCCAGGTTGGTTGCGCGATGGGATGCGTGTTCTGCGCTTCCGGGGTTGCGGGCTTGAAGCGTCAAATGACCGACGCAGAGATCGTCGCGCAGGTGCTCCTCGGCCGTCGCGAGCTTCGACCCGATCAGCGCATCCGCAACGTGGTGTTCATGGGGATGGGGGAGCCACTACACAACTACGACGCAGTCGCTCGCTCGCTGGTTCTCCTGACCCATCCCGACGGCATCGATCTCTCCAAGAGGCGTGTGACGGTGTCGACCAGCGGTCTCGTCAAGCAAATCGATCGCCTCGGCAAGGATTTCAACGGGCAGGTGCAGCTCGCCATTTCGCTTCATGCCGTGCGTGACGAGGACCGAAGCAAGATCATGCCCGTGAACCGAAAACACGGGCTCAGCGAGCTGACCGACGCATTGCGACGCTATCCGATGCCGAAGCGCGGGCGAATCACCATCGAGTACACGCTGATCAAGGGCGTGAACGACTCGGTCCAGGACGCGAACGGGATGGTCGAGCTTCTGCGCGGAATCCCGGTGAAGGTGAACCTCATCCCGATGAACCCGATCTCCGGGTCCGATCTGCAGGCGCCCGACTCGAGTCATGTCGCCCGTTTTCAAGAGCAGCTCACACGTCGAGGGCTCTCCGTGTTCATCCGCAAGACGCGCGGCGACGACGTCGCAGCCGCCTGCGGCCAGCTAGCCTTCCACGGCCAGGGCCCACGAACCGCGAACTAGTGTGCGAGAGAAAAGATCCGCACACTAGAGGCTGCCGCGCGCTTTGAGGGCTTTGATGATGTCGGGAAGCTCTTTGCCGATGTCGTCCGGGGTCTTGATGGGCTGGAAGCGCGCGTCTGGCCCGTGTCGCTCGACACGCAAGAACGCCGGCTGTAGGAATGCGGTCAGCTCGCCGACGAGCCGTTCGAACTGCACTGCGGGCTTGCCGTCCACCGTCTTGTTCACCGCAAACCAGGTCAGCTGAAACTCCCTGTCGATCGCCTCGGCGTCGAGCACGAACGTGTTCGTATTGAACACGGGGATGCGCTCCTGGTCGAAGTCTTCCGGAAAGCGAAATGCCTCCACGATTTGAGCTTTCCCGTCGACGCGTGCCGGTGCACCGCCTTTGTCGCCGGGTTCTTTCGGCGCCATCTCCGCGGTAAGTGCGGCACCCGACTCGAGGTGGACGCCAATGATTGCAGGGTCGAGCGTCGCCGTCAGGTTGTCGACATTCGACATCATCAGCACGCGGCCGCCGCGATCTCGAAAGTCTTTCAAAATGCCTGAGCGACGAAGGGCGAACGTGAGGTCTCCGTGGCCGGGCGCGTGAGACGACAGGGCGCCCGAGCTGTCTTTGAAGAGCTTGCCGTCTGGCGTGACGCGAAGCGAGATGAACTGCGGGAAAGTCTTGATCGGACAACGCTTCGTGCTCAGCGGCTCGGCCATCTGTCGAATCGCTTCGTCCGTCGCGAAGCTCGTCATCAGGTAGACCGGGATGGTCGCGTTTGCGCGCTCCGCCACCGCGGCGATGTCCCTGAGCTTTAGATCGAGGAACGACTGGCCGTCGAGCACCTCCACGGCTGCCTTGACGACCCCACCGAACCGGGTCGCCATGCCGCCGGCCAGAATCACCGCGGCGACTTCACCGCGCCGCATGGCTTCCTCGCCACGTGCCGCTAGCTCGCGCCGCAAGTCGCCACCGAGGGGGGGAAGGGCCTGGAGGTCACCCTCGTCGGGGGGCTCCACGCAGCCGGTGATTCGGTTCTGAGAGGCTCCAAGCTGGCCCTGGGCCAGACGTTCTTGCAGGGATTCGAAGGGGATATCCTCGAAAGCGTACCGTTGAAGAAGTTGGGCGGTCTCGGCGTCTATTTCTCGTGAGTTCATCAGAATGGCCGAAACCCAAGCACTTTCTACGCACTCTGTCGAGCGGGCCGCGCCCGTTCAGCGAGAGGGGGATGACGGCGAGGCCAGGCAGACGTACATGTAAAGGAGGACCCATGGATTTCCTCGTTCGGCTCACGGCGATGTTCGCATTGTTGGTCGCGACGGTGGCCGCTGTTCCGGCGCAGGCGGACTACGACGGAGCGGACGGCTACGGCACCGCGCCTACGTACCAGCTCGATGTCTCACACGATGGCTACGTGCGAGAGGGGCACGTAGGCGAGACCGACGACCCAGCGACCTACGTGGTCATCGAGACTGAGTCCGGGACGACCGAGCAGGTCGACGGTGAGACCGTCATCGTCGTTCAGGAGCCCGAGCCCATCGCGGCCACGGAGGCCGCACCGCCACCACTGCCGACCGTGGTGGTGGAGCAGCCGGTCGCCCTTTGTCCGGAGGGGATCTGGGTCGATGGGTACTGGTCCTACGGGGATGGTCAGTACCTTTGGGTGGACGGGCACTGCGTCGTCGAACGCGTGAACTATGTCTTCGTCCAGCCGCGATGGGATTACTACGCGAGTGTCTGGTGGTTCGTGCCCGGATACTATCGACCGTGCAGTGTGTACGTCGGCTTTGGATACTATCGCCCATGGCATTGGTACCCGCCGTACCACCATCCGTATTACCGCCGGGGTCATCCGGCGCCGGTGCATCGGGCCGTTCCGCGCCGGACGACAGCCGTGCGCGCAACGTCGGTCTCGAGAACCCCCAGCCGCGGGGTCCTAGGTCGTCCCGGTTACACGTCTGGACGCACCAGCACCGTCGAGCGCAGGCCTCCGACCACGCCCGTGCGCACCAGCACGGTCGGCCGCGCGGATCGGATGCCGACCCGAACCGGCACCGTGAGCCGGGTACCCACGCGCACATCCACGGTCACGCGCGCGCCGGCGGTCACGCGCACCGGCGCGATCATGCGTACGCCGACCATCACGCGCACCGGCGCGGTCACGCGCCCACCTTCGAACCATCGCTCGGCCACCGTCACCCGGCCTCCGGCGAGTCGCGCGTCCACGGGTACCGTCGGCCGGCCGCCTTCAGCTCCTTCTTCTAGCGGCTCGGTCAGCCGCCCGAGCACT
>JBGUEF010000291.1:0-4593 GCA_041821485.1 Deltaproteobacteria bacterium | reverse complement strand
GCCGTTGCAGTGGGCGTTCATCGCCTGCGTTCCCGCGCCCACCCTCATCGGGCCGCCGATTTGCCGGGACCTCATTCAGCCCTGTGATGGTTGTGAAGGAACTCCGCCCGCCAATCCCCTCGCTTTTCCTGTCCTGCGCTTCCAGGTTCCCTCCCTAGCGGAGCTCGACGCCGCCGGCGCCGACAACGTGCTCGTGCAAGGCGCAATCTGCGCCAACGGCCCTCCTGCCTCCGATGCCATCATTCGCTTCATCCTCGGCGAGACGGACGACCTCAACCCGTGTGAAGACCCGAGCAACGAGGGCCGATTCGTCACGGTGAGCATTCCCATCGAGAGCACCCCGGAAGATCCGAATCTGAATCCTGAGATCTCGACGCTCTTCCTCAACGGCCGGCCTTGGCCACCGCCATACGATCAAGAGGTTCCGCGAACCGCACCGAGAACTGGATGCCGAGCAGACCTCGACGGCCTCACGGACGAGCAGCGAAACGCCCATCCGCTTGCTGGGAGTGACAACTCGTCGTTCAACCTCGGGGTGACGCCGGGCAGCCTACAATCCTACCAGGTCGGCGACATGACCCTGACCGAAGAGATCCAGGTCAGTTGGCTCACGGACGGCGGCGACCTGGAGCGTACGTTCTCGTTCATCACCGACCCTGCACGTTCGGTTCTCACGCAGTGGCGGCCGTTCTCCGACGCCCCGGAAGACGGTCTATTGGTGCGCCTAACCTTCGTGATTCGCGATGGCCGCGGCGGCACCGATTGGGTCGAACGGGGCCTTTGTGTGCTTCCGCCGCCGCCGGCCAGTTCTCCGCCCTAAGTGTCGGTTTTCTCCAAACTTTTGGCGATCGTTGACACCGCCGAAGCACCCCCCTAGTGTGATGGATCGCGATGGTTGAGCGAATCGGAACGTGCCGCGTTCTGGGTGAAATCGGCAGCGGGGGCATGGCTGTCGTCTATGAGGCGATTCAGGAGCCGCTCAATCGGCGGGTCGCCATCAAAGCGCTCAAACCGTCGATCGCAATCGACAGCCAGTTCGCCGAGCGCTTCGAACGCGAGGCCCACTTCATGGCGTCGCTGCAGCACGAGAACATCCTTCACGTCATCGATTTCGTCAAAGACGGACGGTCGATGTTCATCATCATGGAGTACGTCGACGGGATCGATCTCTACGACCTGCTCGAACGCTCGCCCAGGCTCCCGGCCGACATCGCGGCGATCATCACGCTGCAACTCGCTCGCGGCCTGGACTACGCACACTTCCGCGGGATCATTCACCGCGACATCAAGCCAGCGAACATCATGGTGTCGATGCAGGGCGACGTGAAGCTGATGGACTTCGGCATTGCGCGGCATGAGCGCTTCGGAGATCTGACCGAAACAGGGACCGGTCTTGGGACGCCGAGCTACATGAGTCCGGAGCAGATCCTCGGCGACAAGCTCGACTTCCGCAGTGACATCTTTTCGGTGGGCATCGTCCTGTACCAGATGCTCACCGGGCGAAAGCCGTTCGTCGAAGACGATTCGCGTACGGTCATGCAGAAGATCCGGCTCGACCGCTTCGAGCCGCCCAAGAAGCTTGGCGTCGAGGTGCCCCGGAAGCTGGAGCGGATCATGGCCCGTTGCCTTCAGAAAATGCCGGCGAATCGCTACCCAACGACCCAGGCTCTAATCGATGATCTCACGGAGTTTCTCGCGCCGCGCGTGCCCATGAGCCACAACGCGCGCCTGGTCATGTTCCTGAACGAAATTGGGGTCATGACCGGCGACCAGACCGATGAGGTGCTCTCCGCGGTCGCGCCGCGCGTACTTCGGAGCGGCCGCCGCGATCCTGGCTTCTTGCGAAGCATTGCAAAGTGGCAAGCTGCCGCCTTCGTCGGGCTCGTTCTTTCGGGGGTCACCGTGCAAGCCGCGAGTGGACGCTGGTCCGGACCGCCGGTCGGTGAGGCAGCGGCTACGCTCAATCCTGCCGAGGCTGGTTATCTGACTGTCAGCGCCGATCCCTGGGCGCACGTGCACGTCGACGGGCAGCACGTTCTGACGACGCCGTCCGCGCGTGCGATTCCGCTCAAGCCAGGCCGCCACTACGTGAAGTACACCAACCCTTACTTCGCACCGGTCGAGCATGAGGTGGTCGTCGAAGCGGGCAGCACGGCGCACGACCGCGCGACGCTCTCCGAGCCGATCGCCGTCACGGACGATACGGAGGCAACGCCGTGAGGCGAGGGCTCATCTCGCTACTGTTGACGACGGCGCTCGCCCTGCTTTCGTCCGGTGCCCGGGCGCAAGCTGTGTACACGCATGCGGTGCAAGAGGGCGATACCCTCGCGTCGATCGCACAGCGATACTACGGGGACCCAACGCGCGAGGCGGTTCTGCGCGAGGCCAATCGCATGAAGGGGCCTAGCGCAAACGGGTTGGTCCCCGGGAGCTGGATTTTCATTCCGATGGTGGCTTTCTATCACGTCGGCAAGGACGAGACTTGGAAGTCGATCGCCGCCCGCTTCTTAGGGCGGGAGATGCGAGCGGCAACCTTGATCGAGGCCAACAGTGGCAACCGGCGAGTCGAGCCCGACGAGGGCGCTGAGCTGTTGATCCCCTACCCGCTGCGCCACGTCGTCAGCCCAGGCGAAACGCTCACCAAGATCGCGAGGATGTACATTCCGGACAGCCCGGTGTCGCTGAAGCGAATACGGCAGTTCAACGCTGGCGCTCGAATCGAGCGCGGGCAGGTGGTCTTGGTTCCGCTGTTTGATCTCAGACTTGCTGGCGAGGGCCGCACCGAGGCGTCCGAAGCGTTCACGCGTGCCGCTGGGGGCGGGGCTACCAAGGCCGCGCAAGACGAAGTCGAGAGCTCGTTGCCGGAGCTCATCGAACAGGTGCAGAAAGCAAAGTTTGCTGAAGCTGTGTCCCTCGGGAATCGACTGCTCGGAACACAGAGCCTCACGTCGACGCAAGTGGTGACGATTCAAAAAGAGCTCGCCGTGGCCTATGTCGCGCTCGAGCGGACCGACCTTGCCGAGGCGTCGTTTCGCGTGGCTCTCGCGATGCAACCGAACCTCGAGCTCGATACGGTTCGCACCTCGCCACGGGTCCTCGAGGCTTTCAATCGGGCCAAGCAGCCCGAAAAGCCATAGCCTCAGCTACTTCTTCTTGATCTTCTTCGGCCTGTACTTGGCCGGGCGATCGTCCTTGGGAGCCGGCGCAGTTGCGGATCCGGCAGCGGGTCCGGCAGCGCCTTCTAGCGCCCACGGAGGGAGCTCGATGTCGCCGTTCTCCGCGGCCTGCTTCCTCAGGTGCACGTACGCGATGATGCATACCGGGATAATCGCCAGCGAAATCAGCTGCGAGGTGGAGAACCCGAATGCGAAGCCGCGTTCGGGGTCGTCTCGCAGATACTCGATCAGGAACCGCCACAGGCCGTAGAGCCCTGCAACCGTGACCAAGACCTGACCCCGAAACTTCCGATGGGTGAGCAACCACACCGCGAACACGAACAACACGAATCCGAAAACCGACTCGTAGATCTGTGTTGGATGCACCGACAGCGAGCTCAAGCGATCGACCATCAAGTCCGGATACTCTTGCAGGTGGTGTTGATAGGCCGGGGATCCATTGATCGTCTGGTCGCAGGCAAACGCCGGAAACGCCTCGGTATCCCATTTCGGAAAAGTGCCTGCAGACTTCAGCCATCCGGGAGCGGTGTCCCTTAGAGGCCGTCCATAGTCGCAACCGTAGAGGTAGCACCCGACGCGTGTGAGCAGGAGCCCGGAAGCAAGTGTCGGAACAGCGAGGTCTGCGAAAGGAAGCAAGGGGATCTTCTTGATCCGCCAGAAGGTCAGTGCGCTCACGAACCCGCCGAGGAATCCGCCGTACGCGACCAGGCCTCCAGAGCGAAGATCGAACCAGGAGCCAATGCTGTCGTACGAGTCGATGTTGGTGAAGATGTAGAGCAGGCGGGCGCCGATGATCGCGCCGACCGCCGTCCAGGTGAAGCAGCTCGCCAGGAGCTCCCGGTTGTAGCCCTCGATCTTCTTGCCCATGTACATGATGAAGTACCAGGCGAAGAGCAGGCTGCTTCCCAACATCACGCCGTAGGAGTAGATGGGAATCGCGCCCCAGGGCGTGGGAATGCTAAACAGGACCGGGTGCATTGGGCGGGAATCTCGCCGGGTTCGCCTCCCCGGTCAAGTGGGTTCGGTGGGCCGATGAGCGAGCTACGCATTCGAGAGCAGGACGGGGCAATCACCTTCGAGGTGCGTGTGGCTCCGCGTGCCAGCCGCAATAGGGTTGTCGGGGTTCAGGAAGGCGCCCTCAAGGTCGCACTCACCGCGCCCCCTGTGGACGGCGCTGCCAACGAAGCGCTCAAGAAGCTCGTGGCCAAGGCCCTTGGGGTCGCCAAGTCCGACGTTGAGATTCTTCGTGGCGACCACGCGCGCATCAAGGTGCTGCGCGTCCACGGTGTGAGCGCTGGCGACGTGCGCTTCAGCGAAGGCTAGTTGACGATTACGCGGCGCAGGAACCACTCGTCGTTTTCACGGCGGAGATCGAACACCGTATTGGCGAGCCCCGCATCGGTGCGAAGCCGAAGCG
>JBGUEF010000290.1:0-4603 GCA_041821485.1 Deltaproteobacteria bacterium | reverse complement strand
GGTCTCACGGCCTCGGTCCCACGGCCACGGTGTCCGACGCTGCTAGTTCTCCACCGGGAACCCCCCTGACCCCCACTCATTCCACGACCCGTCGTATAACCGTGCATCTTCGTATCCGAGCGCGGTCAGGGTTAGCCAGGCAAATGAGCCTCGCCAGCCTGAGACGCAGTAGCTCACGGTAGTTTCTGCGGAATCCATCCCGTCGTAGAGGGCTTCGAGCTCGGGTCGCGCGCGCAAGAGACCGCCGTCGAGATTCCTGGTCCAGTTGACGCTGCGGGCGCTTGGGATGTGGCCGCTGTCGTATTCGCCCTCGAAGCGTGCATCGACCAGCTGAATCGCGGGCATGTCATAGGGAACATCACCGAGTTGGAGGAGCACCCAGTCCCCGGTGACACGCAGGCCTTCATCGACTCCGACGATGGTGTACTCGGTCGACTCTGTGCTCGGCGGATCCGTATCGAGCGCACCTCCGGCCGCAACCCATCCCGCGTAGCCGCCGTCGAGATAGCGAACGTCGAGATGGCCGTAGTATCGAAGCGTCCAAACGATCCGGGAGGCGTCGTACTCCGGAGGCCCGCCATACACCACTGCGATCACGTCGTTGCGAAGCCCGGCCGCGCGCAGCACCGGCTGAGCCTCCATCGGCGGAGCAACTTGCGAAGGCACGCCGTCGACTGCCGTCGCCAAGTCTCCGGGTCTGAGGCGGATCGCGCCCGGGATTCGGGATGCGTCGTAGTCGGATCTGGACGCACGGGTGTCAATCAGCTGGACGTCCGGATCGCCGAGGTGCGCTTCCAGCCAATCGGTGTCCACCACGAGCTGGGCTTCGGGCGGCATGCCCCCGTCGGGGATCCCACCGTCCGGCTGAGTGCATTGCTCCGTCGTCAGTCCCTCGCACTCGGCCGAGGTGGCACTTCCCCCACAACCCGCAAGCAGCAGGACGAGCGCAGACCCAACTCTTCTGAAAAGCATCGCGGGACTCTACCCGAAAGAGGCGAAATGCGGTACGAGGCGTTCTGCGGTGTTTGATCCGAGCAAGACGCTGGTCATTGCGAATCCCATGGCGCGCCACGGTTTCGTCGGGAACCACTGGGAAGAGCTGAGCGTTCGGATTCGCAAGGCGCTCGGACCGGTGGAGCTGCAGCTCACCCAATCGCGCGGCGACGGTTTGCGCATCGGTAAGGAAGCGATCGCGAACGGTGCGCGGACCATCGTCTCATTCGGCGGCGACGGCACGCACAGCGAAGTGGTCGACGGCATCATGCAATCCGGCGTCAACCAGCAAGTCACTCTCGGCGTGCTTCACGCAGGCACCGGTGGCGACTTCCGAAAAATGATCCCCGGCGCCGAACAGCTGGAGAGCGCTTGCGCCGTCATCCGTGACCAACCGGCAGTCCCCATCGACATCGGATGGGTCCGGTACGTGCACGACGAGGGGCACTCGGAGGGGCGTTTCTTTCTCAACATCGCCTCGATGGGGATGGGCGGCCTCGTCGATCGATTCGTGGCGGAGTCGAAATCAAAGAGCAGCGGCAAGGCCAAGTACTTCAAAGCCGTGCTCCGCGCGCAACAGAAGTACAAGCCGGCCCGAATCCGCTTGTGGATCGACGGCAAGGACGAAGGGGAGCACGACATCAGCAACGTGTGCGTGTGCAACGGCCGATGGGCGGGCGGCGGCATGATGTTTGCGCCCGAAGCCCGTCTGGCCGACGGCCTATTCGACGTGATTCTGCTTCGCGCGACTTCGACCCTGCGCGGCCTCCCGGTGATGGTGGGGCTCTACAAAGGCACCCACGTGCGCTCCCCCATCGTCAGCACGTACCGCGGAAGGCACATCAAAGTGGAGATGCTCGCGAACACCGCATGGATGGACATTGACGGCGAGGCGCCGGGGGTCGGACCAGCCGAGTTTCGGATTCACGAGCGCGCGCTGCGGGTCATCGGCATCGACCCCGAGTTTCTCTGAGCTCAGTCGTCCTCGCGGCGAAATTTGCGGAACTTTCCGATGGCGATCTTACCCACTCCCATCGATGCGTCAGGCGCATAGCGATGGAGCCGCCACAGCGCATGCGTGGTCAGCGTCAGGACGATGAAGAACTCGTTGCGATCGATGCCTCGCAAGATCAACTGCGCTGCTTTGCGAGGAGGTATCGGCTTCTCTGGGGCGACCTTCCGAATCACTTCAGGGTCGAGCTTCACGTACTTGGTCGAGTCGAGGATCGGCGTGTCGACCAGCCCCGGACACACGACGCTAACCTTCACGCCAAACGCCTCGGCCTCGACACGCAACGCCATCGATAGCCCCACCACCGCATGCTTGGTCGCAGCGTACGCGCCTTCCGCAGCAGCGGGCACCAATCCAGCCGCAGAGGCCGTGTTCACGATGTGGCCGAAGCCCTGCTTGCACATGATCGGATACGCGGCGTGAACGCCATGAACCACGCCGCGGAGGTTCACGTCGATGAGCAAATTCCAATCGTCGAGGGTGGTATCGCGAAGCTCCGCGCACAAGTTCACACCCGCATTGTTGAAGAAGTAATCGATACGACCGAGCTCGATGAATGCCCCGTCAACGAGCGCCTGAACCTGCACCGCATCACGAACGTCGACGGTCTTGGCGTCCAGCTGCGCCCCCGTCGCGCGAAGCTCGGCAGCGGTCTTCTCGAGTAGCTCCGTGTTGATGTCGGCGAGCACCAGATAGCAGCCGCGTTCCGCCATTTCCTCGGCCAGGGCTTTGCCGATGCCTCCTGCGCCGCCAGTGATGATCGCGACTTTGCCTGCCAAGTCCATTGCCATTCTCGGAGTCCCTTTGAAGGGGCACGATGGACAAAAACGCACTGGCCGACAAGTGTCGTGCCCTCCTCACCGAAAACGGCGGTATGCTGTCTTCTCGATGCCTCGCCCCTACTTCGGCCCGACGACGCCGATAGCCTTTGCCCATCGAGGCGGCGCCAAACGCTGGCCCGAGAACACACTGCTGGCGTTTCGTAACGCCTTGGAGCTTGGATACCGGCACATCGAAACCGACATTCATGAGACATCGGACGGTCACTTCGTGTGTTTTCACGACGCCACCCTCGAGCGGACCACCGACGGGCACGGCAATCTTCGCGACCACACCCGTGCGGAGCTCCAGCGCCTCGACGCCGGTCACAACTTCATCGAAGACGGAAGCTACGCGTTCCGAGGCGCCGATGCGCGCATCCCGACCCTCGAAGAGGCCCTCGCGCTCGACCCGAACCTTCACTACAACCTGGAGATCAAACCCAAGGACCCAGCGCTCGCTGGGCGCGTCTGGGAATTCATCGAGCATCACGGCATTCACGATCGGGTGCTGGTAGCTTCGGAGCACGACGAAGTGACGGAGGCCTTTCGGAAGCACAGCCGAGGGCGGGTCGCCACCTCACCCGGCCGAAAGGGCGCGCTCGACTTCTGGAAGCGAGTCCTGGCCGGGGCATCGAAGCACGCGATGTTCCCTTTTGATGCCCTCCAGATCCCACCGTCCTTCCGCGGAATGAAGCTGGTCACGCCGCGATTCGTCGACGCGGCTCACCATCACGGCATCCAAGTCCACGTGTGGACGATCGACGACCCAGCGGAGATGCGTGAGCTCCTCGATGCGGGCGTTGACGGCCTCATGACCGACCTCCCCGACGTCCTGCTCGAGGTTTTGGCCGAACACTAGCCTGTGAAAGCGGTCTGTGTTGTCATGGGGCCAGCACCATGAAGCCACCGACGCTCCTGTTCGCTACGGAACGCTATCAAGAGCTCGGCGAGGATATCGCCGGCGCCGGCGATTTCGACCTGGGCGTCGTGGAGCGCAAGGTGTTCCCGGACGAAGAGCGATACCGCCGGATCGAGACCGACTGCGCGCAACGGGATGTCGTTTTGGTCGGTGGCTCGGTCGACGATTTCGATACGCTCGAGATTTACGACCTCGCGTGCGGACTGGTGCATCTCGGCGTGCACACCTTGACCCTCGTCTTGCCGTGGTTTGGATATCAAACGATGGAGCGGGCCTCGAAGCGCGGCGAGATCGTCGCTGCGAAAAACCGAGCCCGGCTCTTCTCGTCGATCCCCGCGGCCGGATCGGGCAACCGCGCCGTTCTCATCGACCTCCACTCGGAAGGCATCCCACAGTATTTCAGTGGCGACATACGCCCAGTCCACCTGCAAGCCCGCTCGGTCGTGCTGCAGGCGATTCGAGACTTTGGCGGAGAGGACTTCGTCCTCGGTGCGACCGACGCGGGCAGGGCGAAGTGGGTCGAGAGCCTGGCCAACAATCTCCTGGTCGACGCCGCGTTCGTGTTCAAACGCCGGCTTTCCGACACCCAAACCGAGATCACCGCCCTCGCCGCCGATGTCCAGGACCGCCCCGTGGTCATTTACGACGACATGATCCGCACCGGCGGCTCTCTGATTTCCGCGGCTCGCTCGTACCTAGACGCAGGCGCAAGCGAGGTCTTCGCGGTATGCACCCACGGGGTTTTCGCACAAGAGTCGCTCGGGAAGATTCGGGACAGCGGGGCGCTCGTGGGAATCGCATGCACCAATACCCGCCCTCACGTCCAGGCCCTCGCCGACGGTGATTTCCTGCGCGTGT
>JBGUEF010000289.1:0-4608 GCA_041821485.1 Deltaproteobacteria bacterium | reverse complement strand
GTGCCAGCGCCAGTGCCAGCGCCGGTGTC
This sequence comes from Deltaproteobacteria bacterium, assembly GCA_041821485.1. Taxonomy (GTDB): domain Bacteria; phylum Myxococcota_A; class Polyangia; order Polyangiales; family Houyiibacteriaceae; genus SG8-38. The sequence goes on along the minus strand of JBGUEF010000289.1, from coordinate 4,579 downwards.
AGCGTCAGCGAATTGCGTCGAGGTAGCGTTCTGCGGTGGTGTCCCAGCGGAAGGTCGAGGTCACGTACTCCGCGGTGCGCTGGCTTGCCTGTCGGAGGGCGTCTGGGTCGTCGAGCAATCTCTGGATCCGCGCGGCAAACGCGTCTGCGTCTTCCGTGGGCGCGAACCAGCCGTTGACGCCCTCGTCGATCACGTCGCGAATTCCTTCGAGGTCTGCTGCCATCGTCGGTAAGCCGCATGCGCCTGCTTCGAGCATCACGATGCCGAAGCCCTCCATGTCGCCGGGGACCACGATGTTCGGCATGACGAACAGCTGGCCTCTTCGGTAGAGCTCGACGAGCTCCTCTTCGGAGATCTTGCCCAGACAGCGGACGCGTTGCTGGAGGCCTGCACGCTCGATCGCAGCTTCGATGTTCTCGCGCTCGGGACCGTCGCCGGCCAACCAGAAGGTCACGCGATCGGGAAGCTTGGGCATTACGTTCTCGATGAACCAAACGAAGCCCTTGCGGCGCACTTGGCGTCCGACCGTCACCAGCAAGAAGGCATCGTCGGATAGCGGGTGGGCGCCGGCGATCTGAACACGGGCGGGCTCATCACGCGAGGCGGCCACCCCTTCGAAGCGATCGAGATCGACGGCGTTGGGAACGACATGCACCCGTTCGCGAGGCAGGCCACGGGCAACCAGCTCTTCTCCGGTCGCACGACTGACCGGCATGACCGCATCGAGCATTCCGCAAAGGCGACGCACGGCCAGCTGATACACGGGGTTCGGCTCGGTCACGTCGAGTCCGTGCGCGATCGCGGCGAGGCGAATCCCCTTTCTCTTCAGCGCCGGACCGGCGATCAAGAGCGGAAGCGCAGTAGTCATACTCGTGAACAGAACCGTGTCGGCGCGATGCGCCGTGGCCTCGCGCCCCAATCGCACTGCAAGCGACACCAGAAACGGCACGGCCTTGATGTGCACCCACTTCCAGCTCGACCGAAGCACTACCGTCCGCATCGCGACGTCACTCCGCGCCCCGAGCGCGTGATGCAGCTCGGTCGCCACCCGTTGCATTCCGCCGACATTGCTCAACGGAGCATCGGGCGGCGGAAACGAATGAGAAACGAAGAGAAGGCGCATGGCAGCTTGATACAGTAGCGGTGACCTCGGCGCTAGTGACGGGGATTTGAAGGTGGACACCCGAAACGCCCAGGGGTAGAGATCAAGCAAATCAGTGATCCTGATCGAACCCAAATACGACATCGGGCAGCTCGTTCATCACAAGCTCTTCGACTACCGGGGCGTCGTCGTCGACGTGGACCCCATCTTCTCGCTGAGCGAAGAGTGGTACGAGCAGGTGGCGAAGAGTCGTCCTCCGAAAGATGCGCCCTGGTACCGCGTACTGGTAGGCGGCGCTCTCCACGAGACGTACGTCGCGGAACAAAACCTCGAAGAAGACGTGCTTGGCTCGCCGATCGAGCACCCCCTACTCGGCGACTTCTTCGATGCATTCAAGGACGGCCACTACGTGCGTCTCCGCGCGCTGAACTAGCGCTGCACCACCCGGCGCGCATCGCCGGATTGACCCACGCACTGCTGCCGTGAGACCTTGCGGCCATGGCTGTTTCCGACCACGTCGACCTTCAGCAATTCATGGGGGGCGTGAAGCGTCGCAATCCGGGTGAGCTCGAGTTCCATCAAGCGGTGTACGAGGTCGCCATGAACGTCTTCGACTTCATCGCCGACAAAGAGGTCTATCACGAGTACCAGATTCTGCGGCGCATTGCCGAGCCGGATCGCGTCGTGAGCTTCCGAGTGTGCTGGGAGGACGACAAGGGCGACATCCGGGTGCACCGCGGCTGGCGTGTTCAGAACAACAACGCGATCGGCCCATACAAAGGCGGATTGCGATTCCACCAAAGCGTCAACCAGAGCATTCTGAAGTTTCTCGCGTTCGAACAAACCTTCAAGAACAGCCTCACCGGTCTGCCAATGGGCGGCGGCAAGGGCGGTTCGAACTTCAATCCGAGAGGCAAGTCCGACCACGAGGTGATGCGATTTTGCCAATCGTTCATGACCGAGCTCTACCGTCACGTAGGTGAGGACGTAGACGTTCCCGCGGGCGACATCGGCGTCGGTGGACGCGAGATCGGATATCTCTTCGGGCAGTACAAGCGCATCACGAATCGCTTCGTTGGCGTACTGACAGGGAAAGGCCTGGAATACGGCGGCAGCCCGATCCGCACCGAGGCCACCGGCTATGGAACGGTGTACTTCATGGAGTCGATGCTGAACCGGCTGAAGGACTCGGTGGACGGAAAGACCTGTCTCGTGTCCGGCTCCGGCAACGTGGCGCAACATGCGGTTGAAAAGATCAATCAACTGGGGGGCAAGGCCGTGACGCTTTCCGATTCGGGCGGCTTCATCTACGACCCAGGAGGAATCGACGCGGCCAAGTTGGCATTCGTCAAGGAACTCAAGAACGGAAAGCGCGGGCGCCTAACCGAGTACGCGAAGGAGTTCGGCGTAGAGCATCACGAAGGGCGGCCCTGGGGGGTCATCGCCGATCTTGCTTTCCCATGCGCCACGCAGAACGAGCTTTCGACGGCCGAGGCGAAGACGCTGATTGCCAACGGGCTGAAGGGGGTATCGGAGGGAGCGAACATGCCCACCGAACAAGAGGGCATCCATGCCTTCACGAGCGCCAAGGTGCTGTTTGCTCCGAGCAAGGCGGCGAACGCGGGTGGCGTGGCAGTGTCAGGTCTCGAGATGAGTCAGAACTCCGCGCGCATCACCTGGAAGGAAGCCGACCTTCAGCAACTTCTGCGAGACATCATGACCGATATTCACGACCGATGCGTCGAGCACGGAAGAAGCGCAAAGGACGACTACGTCAACTACGTGAAGGGCGCGAACATCGCAGCGTTCATCAAGGTCGCCGATGCGATGCTGGCCTACGGAGTCGTGTAGCCTTCGGCGATCATCCGCGTGCGTGGCTCAGCATTTCGATGCGTTGAACGACGTCGGGTCGCTTCATGAGCAGCGCACTGAAATTCGAAACCGACATCCGCAACACGAGCACGTCGCTCTCTGCTTCGACCGTGAACCGCGGCGGCTGTCCCGTGAGCATCGACTCTTGACCAATCGCGCGTCCGAGCTCCATGCGCCCGAGGCGCCTGCCATCGGGCCTTCTAGCGACGATGCGACCGTGAAGCGGAAGGTACATGCCGTCGGAGCGCTTGCCTGCTTCGACGATTTTGGTGCCGGCGAAGGCACGGCGTACTTCGAACAGGCTGGCGATCGCCTTTCGGGTGCTTTCGTCGAATGCCGTGAAGATCGGATTCGTGCGGAGCAAGGCGGCGATGAGGCGGCGGCTCAAGATCTCGAGAAGCACATCTCCGAAAGGAGGGTGTTGTTTAACCAAGCGGTCGAGAAGTAGTTTGCTGATTCGCAGTGCTCGAGTTCGGCCGCACGCGATGACGTCCTCGCCGTAGCTGACGTTGGACAGCAAGCACGAGACCCCTGCAACATCTCCTTCCCCGAGAAGCAGGCTTCGACCATCGGCCCCTCGCCGTTCGACGGCGTTGCCTTCGACCAGAACGTACAGCGCGTCCGCGGAAGCGCCTGCAGTCACCAAGTGCTGCCCACCTTCCGTGTCGATCAGCGTCGATTCGCGCACCAGAGCATCCAGAATGTACCGCGGCACCTCGACAAAGAGCGGCATCGAGGGAAGCTGTGCAAGCGTCGCAGCGCTCGGGCGCTGACTGATCAGGGATTCCGGCGGAGATGGCCTTTCGAGAAGCTCTGCACCAGTGATATCGAGCGTGACGTCGGCGGTGTTCTCGGTCTTCGTGAAGCGGGTCTCACCAGCCGGTGCGGTCTGATCGGCGATCAAAGGCAGCGCGTCCGTAATCAGGCTCTGAGTCTGCGTCGTTGGCTCCTCGGGCTTCCAGGCGGCTGGCTCGTCCGCGGTCACGATGACGCTGCGGCTTTGCCGGTGGAGCCTGCGTGCCGCGACGGGATCCACACGCTCGAGCACGTCGCCCCGGCTTGGATCAATGGCCAAAATGACTTTGGCCATGGCTGCCGCGCGAGCCACGAAGCCCTTTGCTGCGTAGAGATCGACGGCACGTTCGTAAGCGAGCACAGCGTCAGCCTTGCGACCCATCCGCTGCAGCAGGTCGCCTCTTCGGTGCGACCACCGCGGCTCGTCGCTGTGCTGCTTCTCGATCAGCTCATAGAGATCGAGCGCCTCGTGGAGCCTCTCGGCTTTGAGCGCCTTGCCGAGCACGGTCCGGAGATTCGTTGTCTTACTAGGTCGCCTGAACATCCTTCCACCCCCCTGGAAGAAGATACACAACTCACCCTAACGGTTTAATTCGGTACCCCCAAATCGGCACCGGATCCCGTGTTATGCGTAGGTGCAGAGGTACGCCGTATCGACCGCGACCCGCAGCTCGAACTTCTGGTCGGCATCCACCTCGAAGCTCGAGCCAGCGTCGAACCGCAGCCATTCGTCTGAGCCGGGTAGCTTCACGGTCAGCGCTCCACTGACGACCGTCATCGTCTCGTTCTGGCTCGTTCCAAACTCGTACT
>JBGUEF010000288.1:0-4616 GCA_041821485.1 Deltaproteobacteria bacterium | reverse complement strand
CTTGGCGCCATCAGCTTCAGCAACTATCAGAGGCTCACCCGTCGTTCTCAGGGCGACGGACACCATCGCGATCCTCAGGTGTACGCTCTCGTCGGCGTTGTGTTGGTGGGGGCATCGGTGCTCTTCGTCCTCGAGGGCCGGCCCTGGCACGCCATGTTTGATACGGTCAGCGCGGTGACGACGACGGGCTTTTCGCTCGATGATCCGGCTAACTGGTCGCCCACGCGGAAGCTCTTCACCACGGCATGGATGACTATCGGCGGATCTTCGGGCTCGACCGCGGGCGGGTTGAAACTCATGCGCCTGGTCGTGCTTTTCAAGCTCGCTCAGTGGACCTTTCGGCGATCTTTGCTGCCTCCGGAGGCTCAGGTGCCACTCAAGTACGCCGGGACGGCTATCGAAACCGAACCACTGCGACACTTGCTCGGCTTCATGGTTGCGTATCTCTTGTTGATGCTTGCCGGAGGGTCCGCCCTGGTCCTGGCCGGATTCGCACCAGAGGATGCCCTGTTCGAAAGCGCGTCCGCCATGGGCACGGTGGGCCTTTCGTCGGGGATTACGAACGCGGACCTCCCGACCTGGGTCAAGCTCATGCTGAGTCTCGAAATGTGGGCCGGCCGACTCGAAGTCCTGCCCGTGCTAGTGCTGCTGTATCCAGGCACCTGGAAGCTACGCAGGAGGTTACGATGAGAGTCATCCTCCGGTGAGACACACCTGACATCACCATGGCCGTCACCGACTTCGATCCCTTCAGCGCCGACACGATCGAGAACCCGTACCCCTTCTACGAGGCGCTTCGTGAGGAGGCGCCGCTTTTCAAGCCCAGGGGAGCGGACTGCTACTACTTGAGTCGCTACGACGACATCAAGCAGGTGGCGATGGACCCGGAGCGCTTCTCGTCCAACATCGTGGCCATTCTCCTCGCCGGCGGTAGCGGCCGGCTCTCGACGTTCGTCCCACCGCGCCTGCCTTTCGCGCCGCCTGACGTACTGGCCATCCAGGATCCGCCGATCCATCGCATCCAGCGCAAGATCGCGACCGCGGGCCTCGGCAAGGGTTTTGTCGACGTCCTCGAGCCGCAGGTTCGCGAGCTGGTCGACGTGCACATGGACGAGGTTCTCGCAGGCAGAGAGGTGGACTGGATGGACGCCTTCGCGTTCCGCATCCCCATCACGCTCACGCTCGACATCCTCTCCATCCCCCGCGACGACGCCATGGCTGTGAAGTCCTGGGCCGACGACGCCATCGCCTTGCTCAGCGGCGTGAACACGAAATGGCAGCTCGCTCGAAAGCTCATGAAAGGCTTCGGCTTCGTGAAATGGTGCCGCACTCAGTTCGAGGAAGCCGAGGCGCGCGATCCTCAGCCGGACTTCCTGATGGGGGCGTTGATCGACGCGGTGCGCGAAGGAAAGATGCGCCGAAGCGAGGCCGTCGCCACGGTCATGCAATTGATCATCGCCGGTAGTGACTCCTCGGCGAGCCTGATGGGAAGCATGGTCCGGCTCCTCGCACAGAACCCCGACGTCCAGGAGGAGCTACGTGCTCGCCCTGAGCTCGTGCCCAACTTCGTCGAGGAAGCCATCCGCCTCGAATCGCCCTTCCAGGGTCATTTCCGGCAGACGAAGGTCCCCGTCGAGCTCCACGGCGAAGAACTGCCCATCAACTCGCGGGTCATGCTCCTTTGGGCCTCGGGCAATCGAGATCCGCGCAAGTGGCCCGAACCCGACAAGATCGATCTTCATCGTGCGGGGCTTCGACAGCACCTGAGCTTCGGCCACGGAATCCACCTCTGCCTCGGCGCGCCCATCGGCCGCATGGAGGGGCGCATCGCGCTGGAGCAGCTACTAGAGCGCACCGATTGGGTCGAGCTCGGTGAGGGAGACTTCCCGCATCGCAAGAGCGTCTTCGTCCGTACGCTCGAGCGGCTCCCCATCAAGGCGCATCCGAAGAAGAAGGCCATCGTCCACAGCCTCTGACGTGGTTTGGGGGTTGGCCCTCGGAATCGCTATCTTGAGGCTATGCGATTCATTTCGTTCGTTTTTGGATGTACGGCGTTCGCCCTGCTGGGGTGCAACAGCGGGGGGCAGTCGGCTGGCCAGCCCACCGTAGGGAGCGCTCAGGCCTCACTGATTTCCTACAATGAGGCCATGCAGAGACCGGTGGCGATTGGGGATGCCACGAAAAAGTGTCGCGAAAAGCAGCTGAGCAGCGACGAAGTCGTGGCCGAGCTGGACGGCCGTCTCGACCAGATGTACCGGCAGTGCGTCGTGAGCGAAGCGAGACGTGGAACGGTGCCGGGCACGGTTACGATCGACATCGCTATCCTTGGAGACGGCTCGGTGCAGGGCGCAACGGTGTCCCCCGGAAGCAAGCGCTTGCAGAGCTGCATCGGGGACATCGTGGAGAGCATACGCTTCCCGAAGTTCGCCGCGCCCCGCATGGGTGCCCGCTATCAGTTCCACACGAGCTGAGCGCGGCCTGACCTGCTCGTTTACTGCGCGCCCTCTCGGGTTTTGCCCAAGGCACGGTCGACCGCTACCTTGAAGCAATGTCTCTTGGGGGTTTGAGAGGTCTCGTCGTCGTGGCGGCGATCGTCGCATGGATGGGGCTCGCGTCGCCGTCCGATGCGAGCGCTGAGGTTTTCAATGGGGGACCCAGCGATGACATCGAGGCGATGATCAACGCCTTGCAGCCGGGCGACGAGTTGGTGCTCGCCGGAGGGATGTACACGCTGACCGAGCGCTTCTCGTTCGCGATCGCGGGCACCGAAAACGCGCCCATCGTGATCCGCGCGCAGAACGGTGAAACGCCGCACCTGCATCGGCCCAACGCCGATCAGAACATCATCGATATCGACGACGCGGAGTACGTCACGCTTCGAGGCATCGAGCTCTCGGGCGGCTCGGCGGGCATCCGGATCAGCGGCGCACGCTTTCTCACGATCGAGGAGTGCGAGGTGCACGACACTGGCGACGTTGCGGTCAGGGCGAACGACTCGGGCGTCACCTATGAGTCACTTCAGATCCTCCGCAACCACATCCACCACACCAACAACACAGGGGAGGGGATGTACCTCGGTTGCAACAACAGCGGATGCGAGGTCGTCAACAGCCTCATCGAGGGGAACTACGTTCATCACACGAATCAGGCATCGGTCAGCCAGGGCGATGGGATCGAGCTCAAAGAGGGCAGCTCTGGCAACGTGATCCGGGACAACGTGATCCACGATACGAACTACCCGTGTATTCTCACGTACGCATCCAACGGAGCTCCTAACATCATTGAACGAAACGCGATGTGGAACTGCGGCGACCACGCGATTCAGTCGGCCGCGGACGCAGTGATCCGAAACAACATCATCTTGAGCGCGAATGCAGATGGCATCGCGATGCAACCGCATCAGTCCGGTAGTCCAGCGAACTTGGTGGTCGTGCACAACACCGTCTTGCAGCCCGGCGGCGATGCCGTGAGCCTGCGGGGTATCTCCGGGTCGGTCGTGGTGGCCAACAACGCCTTGTATGCGCAGAACGGACGAGCGTTCTTCGTCAACGGCGGCACCTCGGGCCTGGTGTTCGAAGGGAATGCAGGCGTGGGCGGGGTTTCCGACGGTTCACTATCCATTCTGGCGGGGGACCTGGACACCGACTTCGTGGACGCACGCTTCAGCGGTGCGCCGCCCATGGATGTCTTCCTAGCGCCGGGGAGCGTTCTCGAAGCGGCTGGGAGCAATGCCTACGTCACCGCGGATGATTTCAACGGCACGCTTCGCGTCGGCTTCGCCGACATCGGAGCCTATCTGTTCTCAGCCGACGGTAACCCCGGCTGGCCGCTGGATGAGTCGTTCAAAACGCCCGCCCCAGGCAACAATCCCGGCTCGGGCGGAATCGGCGGAACCAGTGGCTCGGGAGGCTCGGCCGGAGCCTCGGGGGGGACACCGGGGACGCCAGACGGCCCCGGCTCGTCAGGATGCGCCGTCGGTTCCTCGAGCGACGGCTCAGTCCCGCTGTGGATCATGGCCTTGTTGCTAGGGGTGCGGGTACGCCGCCGGCTCGGAAGCCGAGCGTGAACGCGCCGGCGCGGCCCCGCATTCACTGATGTTGCTGGGCGTCTAACTGGTGAAGGGCAAGCCAGCGGGCGATGTCGCCGCGGTGAAGCAAGCCGACGATGTGCTCGCCCCGCATGACAGGAATTGGGTCTCTCTCCGACTCTGCCAGAGCCCGCAACGCGTCGCGGCCTCCAACTTCGGGACTCAGGCGCTCGTCGATTGGGCTCATCACGTCGCGGACGGTTTGAGCGGCGCGCTCGGCCTCGCTGGTCACTTGCGCGTCGTCGAAGGTGATGAGGCCGACCGCCTTACCTTCTTCAACCACCGGCCAAGCCGATTGAGCGCTCCGAAGCAAGAACTCGTTCACGAATTCCTCCAGGGTCACGTCGGGGTCGATGACCTCGAAATGCGTGCGCATCAGGTTTCCGACGATCAGCTCTTCGAAGGCCTGCTGCATGAGGAGTTGCACGTAGCTGTTGCGAGCGGCGTTGTTGAGAAACCAACCGATCAGGAGCAACCAGACGCCCTGCACGAAGTTGCCTCCTAGCGCTTGCAGCACGCCAAAACCCAT
>JBGUEF010000287.1:0-4618 GCA_041821485.1 Deltaproteobacteria bacterium | reverse complement strand
GTGCCAGTGCCAGTGCCAGTGCCAGTGCCAGCGCCAGCGCCAGCGCCAGCGCCAGCGGCAGCGGCAGCGGCAGCGGCAGTGCCAGCGCCAGCGCCAGCGCGCAGTACGGCGTGTGGGAGGGATTTTCTTGGCGATAAGCGATTTGGCTTGTGTTGGGGGGCGGTTTCCGGTTCACTTTCGCGCCATGCCCCATTGGAGAGGTTTCGGTACTGGTGTGCTGCTTGCTGGGCTGTTGACGCTCGGCGCTTGCGACACGGCAAAGATCGCCGCGGATTCGACGGCTGCGCTCTTTGGGCGTGCGGCGCCGGGGGTGGAGCAGCACTGGGACTACGACCTCGTTGGGAAGTCTTTTCCGGCGTCGATCATTCAGCTCGAGGGCCTGCTCCGGATCGTCCCGGACAACGAGGTGATCGGGCTGTCCCTCATCGCCGCGTACGTCGGCTACGGCACTGGGTGGATTGAGGATCAGGTCGAAGTCGCCGACATCGAAGACGATTGGGAAGAGGCTGACCACCTGCGCCGCAGGGCCCTGGTCATGTACACGCGTTCCTGGGATCTCGCGAGGCACTTCATGCGCAACCGCGACCCGGGTTTGGATGACGCGATCAAGGGCGGCGTCGACACCCTCGAGGCCTGGGTCAACAACGTGTTCGTGATGAAGGAAGACGCGCCGATGTTGCTCTGGGCCGGTGCCTCTCTCGGTGCTCGCATCAACATGGGCATGGACGACATGGACACCGTCGCGGACCTGCCGCTTGCCAAGGTGCTCCTCAACCGCTCGGTCGAGCTCGACCCCGACTTCATGTTCATGATTGGGAAGATGACCATGGGCGTGCTCGCGGCCTCGGAGTTCCCGCCGGACATGGACCGTGCGAAGCTGATTCTCGACGATGTGTTGGAGCAGACCGAACGCCGGAACCTGATGGTTCAGATGCAAATGGCGCGGCACTACGCGGTCGCAATGGGCGATCACAAGCTCTTCACGGAGCTCCTGCAAGAGGTGCTCGATGCGGGCGACGTGCTTCCAGAAGCGCGGCTGTCGAACACGATCGCCCGCCGCCGTGCGGAGCGCTACCTCGATCAGATCGAGTTCTTCTTCAGCGACCTCAGCGAGTGATCACCGCAGGCGGGGTGCCATGCTCATCGTCCTGAACACCCTCGTCTCGGCGCTCATCATCGGCGTCGCAGCGTGGCTCTCGAGGCGATATCCGGTCAATGCTGGTTTCCTCATCGCGCTGCCTTTGGCGACGATGCTGGTGCTGCCGTTGGCGTATCTGCAGCACAGGGACCCGGATAGCACCTTCCAGATGGCGCGCAGCATTCTGGTGGCGCTGCCGATCACGCTCCTGTTCTTCGTCCCGTTTCTGATGCGGGACCGCTTTTCGTTTTGGGGCGCGTACGCCCTGGGATGTGCGTTGCTGCCGCTCGGGTATTTCGTGCACCGCGCCATCATGCGGGCGCTTGGCTGATCAGAGCGCGGCGCCTTCCTAGAGCGCAGCCCCTCCATGGACGTCGATGGTTTCGCCTGTGAAGTAGTCACAGTCGAAGACGAATTTCACCGCGCGCCAGATGTCTTCGGGCTTTCCCATTCGACCGAGCGGGACCGAGGCGCGAATCATCTCGAGAGCTTTTTGGTTCATGCCCGCGGTCATCTGCGTTTCGGTGATGCCGGGGGCAACCGCGGCGACTCGAATCCCGTAGGGCGCGAACTCCTTCATCCAGGTGCGGGTGGTGGCGGCGAGGGCGGCTTTGGCGGCGACATAGTTGGTTTGGCCGCGATTGCCGTGACGGGCGATCGAGGAGATGTTCACGATCACGCCGGGCTCTCCCTGCTCGATCATGTGCGCGACGACCTCTTGCAACATCAGGGCGGCGCCGGTGAGGTTGACCGCGATCACCATGTCCCAGTCGTCCCGGGACATCCGCCGAATCTCGCCGGTCGTGCGGCTCTTGCCAACCCAGAGGCCGTCTCGGATGATGCCGGCGTTGTTGATCAGGCCGTTGAGCCCACCCATTTGCTCGGCGGCCCATGGAACGAAGCTCGCGATGTCGTCCTGGTCGGCGACGTTGAGCTTTCGCCGGTGGATGCCATCGGGGAGGGCGTCGAGCCCTTCCTCGTTGACGTCGCCCACGGCGACCTGGGCGCCTGCGGCCAGAAGTTGTTTGGCGAAGTGCTCTCCGAGTCCGGAGGCGCCGCCGGTGACGATGACTTTGAGTTGGTCGAGCTCCATAGAGGGGCTTCCTACCCGGTCAGACCGCCGCGGCGCAAGCCGGTCGCGACTAGAACGCGCCCCCGACCGAGATGCCGGCCCCTTGCTTGGAAAACGTGGGAGCGAGGCCCCAGTGGAACTCGTGCCCGGGCATCGGCATCTTTCGCGTGTTGTAGTCTTTCCACGCATTCTCGCTCGGGGTATCGCGAAACGAGGCCGCAAAGGTGCCGATGCCGACGGCGAAGAAAACCCCGCCGATGACGTAGCCCGAGACGCGGTCGCTGCCGCTCATGCTGTCGGGAATGGGCGCGAACGCCAGGACCAGGAGACCGCCCAGTGCATGGGTGAGGCCGCCCCAACGCACCAGCAGGCGCTCCCCTTCGCGGGTCTCTTGGGCGGCTTGCAGCTCGCCTTCGAAGTGGGCCAGCTCGATGTCGGTGATGCCGTCCTTCCGCGCTCGCTCCCAGCGGTCGAGCCTGTGCTTCTCGTGGGGGATGCGTGTCGCGGCGAAGACACCGAGGGTGAGATCGGCCATGCCGAGCGTCATGAACATCACGCCGAGGCCGCGGCCGTACTGGCTCTGGGGATCGTTTTCGATGAGCCTCCAAGCGGAGAGGCCGAGCATGATCATGCCCCCGGTGATGCCCGCGGCGCCACCGAACTTCTTCTCCCTAATCGTCTGCTCCGTCGACCGTTGCAGCACCTCGTCCAGGATCTCCGCGTTGTAGGCGAGCGCATCGCGGCCGAGGACGTCGGGTTCCTCGGTGATCACTGGCGCTTCCACCGAGGTTTCGCCCTCGGCGGTGGCAGCCGCGTCTACGGTGGAGTCTTGAGCGCCTGCTGGCGTTGCCCACGCGCCGGCGCAGAGCAGTGAGAGCATCAGAAGCCAGTTCGAGGTCGGTCGCATGGGCGTCGGCGGTGGATAGCAGCGTCGATGGGCCGTGGCCAATCAGGGCGTACGGCGGCCTCGGAGGAACTGTTGATGGGCCCTGCTCAACGAATCGTAGAAACGCTGGGGGTTCGCTCGCTTGAGGCGCCACGCCATCCGCCCCTCTCGCATGGGTTGCACATAGAGCTTGCCATCACGCACCGAGTCGATCGCGGATTTCGCGACACCGGGCGCTTGGACCTTGGAGCGTTCCATCCAGCGGATGACCCGCGCATCCTCTTTCTTGGTGGTGGCGCCTCGAATGGCGCCGATGAGGTTCGTCCTGAAGAAGGTCGGGCATAGCACTGCGACGTGGATGCCGCGGGTCCGGTACTCCGCGAACAAAGTTTCGCTCAGCGAGACGACGCCGGCCTTGGTGACGTTGTACGGGGACATGCTCGGCGGGGTGAGCAGGCCAGCAGCCGATGCGACGTTGAGGATGTACCCGTGTCCCTGGGCGAGCATCTTCGGAACCGCGGCCTGGCAACCGTAGATCACACCCCAAAGATTGATGTCGACTGCCCAGCGCCAGTCCTCGATCGAGATCTCGTCGAACGGCCCGCCTATCGCAACACCTGCGTTGTTGGCGATGAGGTCGATGCCCCCGAGGCGCTTCTCGGTCTCTTCGACGAGCCCAAACACCGCGTTGCGGTCGGTCACGTCGCAGACGATCGCCTCCGCCCGCGCCTGCTGCTGCCGAACCAGCTCCGCGGTCTCCTCCGCGGAAGACGGGTTGATGTCGGAGATGATCAGGGAGGCGCCTCGCTGGGCCAGCTCGACGGCCAGCGCTCGGCCCAGGCCGCTCCCGGCTCCGGTGACCACTGCTCGAAGCGGTTGGGGGAAGGGCATGGCGGGAGGGAAGCCCCGATCGGGGGATCCGTCAAGGCACTTGCAACGCGGCGGGGCGATGATGGAAGGTGGCCCCACATGGACGACACGAGAAAGCGGAGCTTCTGGGGCTGGGGCTGGGAGGACAAGTTCCCCGATGCGACGGCGCGCAAGGCTGTCGGCGAGCATGCACAGCACATGGTGGGCTTTGCGCCCGAGCGCTGTGACGAGCCTCCTTCGCTCGAGTCGATCGAGCTGCGGGCGCCCAGGCTGAGCGCACCTTCGATTCTAGAGGGCTTCGTGACAGGCGAGCACGAGGCGCGCGTCCGGCACACGTATGGGCGAAGCTACCGGGACGTGCTCCGCGGCTTTCGCGGGGACTTTGCTCCCGCACCGGATCTGGTTGCTACCCCCCGGAGCGAAGACGACATCACGGCAGTGCTCGACTGGGCGGTCGATGCGAAGGTCGCGGTCATCCCATTTGGCGGGGGGACCAGCGTGGTCGGCGGGGTCGAAGGCGATGTCGATGATCGCTATCGCGCCGTGCTGAGCCTCGACCTGGCGCGCCTGGGATATGACGACTTTCAAGTCTTCTGTTGCTTCGGCATTGACCGACTTGATGCGGTCGAATGACGCGCCGACGTATTGCACG
>JBGUEF010000286.1:0-4633 GCA_041821485.1 Deltaproteobacteria bacterium | reverse complement strand
GACGCGGCTCATGCGTCACACGATGCCGGCGTGGATGCAAGACTACGTGATGCGACCGTTCCTGGGCATGATGGGCATGGTCGAGCCGTGGGAGGGTGCCCAAACCTCCCTGTACGCCGCGCTGGCTCCCGACGTCGAAGCCCACCCGGGCGCCTACTACAGCCAGACCGGCACGTATCGCGATAAAGCCAAGAACGCGGGCGGCTGGCCACTCGAATCCCCAAATCCCCACGCCAACGACGACGAGATGGCACAACGCCTCTACGAACACAGTCGCCAACTAGTGGGCCTCGAGGCTGCTTCAGCACGCCAAGAACCACAGGCCGCGCGGCCTCCGCAACTTTGATACCAGGACGGCTGACCGAGGTTGACGGCGACCGCCCGCGTGGATGAAGGTGCACCTATGACGACCAAGACAAAGCAGATGTCGCCCGTCGATTCGGCTTGGTTGCACATGGATGACCCGACCAATCTGATGATGATCACGGGCGTCTCGCTGCTCGATAAGCCGCTCGACTTCGAACGCTTCCGCAAGACATTGGAGGTTCGCCTGCTCACCCTGGATCGGTTCACCATGCGCGTGGTGGAATCGGTCCTACCGGTGGGCACGCCCCACTGGGAGGTCGATCCCAACTTCGATCTGGATGCGCACATCCATCGCGTTGCCCTGCCGGCACCGGGCGACATGGCGGAGCTCCAGCGCCTCATCAGCGATCTGGCCAGCACGCCGCTCGATTTTTCCAAGCCACTGTGGAACATCCATCTGGTGGAGAACGTGGCGGGCGGCGCGGCCATGGTCTTGCGTCTCCATCATTGCATCGGCGATGGCACGGCCATGAACGCGGTCCTGTATCGACTCATGGACATCGCGCGTGATGCGCCCGTCGGCGAAGTTGAAGAGCCTGCAACGGAAGCGCCGAAACGGCATGATTTCGTTTCGACTGCGTTCAGGCCCGTGCGCACCATCGGAAACGCAATCCGCTACCTGGCGCACGAAGGCAGCGAAAGCCTACGCCACCCCTCACGTATTGTGGAGGGCGCGGGCGCTGCGGCCGAAGCGGCGAGCATTGTGGGACGCGTGCTGCTGATGAAGCCCGATGCTGAGACGCCGTTCAAAGGTCCTCTCGGTGTGCAAAAGCGCGTGGCCTGGTCCAACAACGTTCCTTTGGTTGACGTCAAGACCGTCACCAAAGCATTGGGTACGAAGGTCAACGACGTCATGCTGAGCGCGGTGGCCGGCGGATTGCGCGACTATCTCATCGCGCGCAAAGCCGATGTGAGCGATCTCGAGATCCGGGCCGTGATTCCGGTTGACCTACGCGCGCCTCAACGGGGAATTGAGCTTGGCAACAGCTTTGGCCTCGTTTTTTTGGCTCTCCCGTTGAGCATTGCCGACCCGGTCGAACGGCTCCTCGAGACCAAGAAGCGCATGGATGCCATCAAGCAGTCGATTGAGGCGGTCACATTCTATAGCTTGCTCAACATCTTTGGCGTGACGCCCCGACAGGTCGAGGAGCAGGGCCTGAATATCTTCGGGTCCCGCGCCACCGCGGTCGTGACCAACGTACGCGGACCAGGTCAGGCGCTCTACATTGCCGGCGGCAAGATTGAAAACATCATGGGCTGGGTTCCACAAGCGGGACACCTGGGCCTTGGGGTCAGCATCTTCAGCTATGACGGCAAAGTGAGCGTCGGCGTGATCACGGACGCCGGGCTCGTGCCCGACCCGGAACAGATCACCGCTGCTTTCCGCGCCAGGTTCGACGAATTGCTGGCCATCGCCACTGCGGCGAACCAAGGTTGATCTCGGCTCTCCCCACCCCCCGCGCGTTGTAAACTCACCCTGTGACCACCACCCCCTTCTTGACGAGCCCCGAAGCGAAAGCGTTCTACCAAAGCCGCGTCGCTTCCTTCGGCTTGATCATCGCGGCCGCGGGGGCGATTGGTTTTGGCTTTCGCATCATCATCGGCTTGGCGACTGGGACGTTTCTCGAGAAGATGGGTGATCCGGGTTACCTGCTTCACGCGTCGGCCATCGTGCCGTGCATGGCGATGTGGCTCGTCTGCCGCGGCGGCCCGCGGTCGCTCGCCACGGTGATCGCCGCCGAGACGATGGGCCTGCTTTTCGCCTCGGTGGCCTACATCGGCATGGGGATGACGATTCCGCCGGAGGTCGGCGCCGACGTCATCACGGCGTTTACAATTTCGTTTGCCTTCTTCGCGCGCGCGGTTTTCGTGCCGAGCACGGCGCGACACACCGCCTGGTTGGGTCTCATCATCGGCTTCCCGCTCGTCGGCATGATGGCTCTGCACTACCGCGACGTGGACCCCGCGATGTGGCGCATGGTGGGTTACGACACCCGCGGTTTCGAACGGAGCACGATCATCCTCTCGACCGCCCTGATGACGACGATGTGGTGGACGCTGACCGTCGGCCTGTCGAGCATCGCGAGTTACGTCATTCATCGCCTCCGGAGCGAAGTGAGTAGCATCCGAAGCCTCGGTCAGTACCAGCTCGAGCGGAAGCTCGGAGAAGGCGCGATGGGCGTCGTCTATCAGGCGACCCATGGCATGCTCAAGCGCCCCACGGCCGTGAAGTTGTTGCGGCCCGAGCTCGGCGGCCGCGAGGTGCACGACCTCTTTCGGCGCGAAGTGCAGCTGACGGCAACGCTCAAGCATCCGCACACCATCACGATCTACGACTACGGTCGCACTCCCGAGGGCTTGTTCTACTACGCGATGGAGCTCCTCGAGGGCGCGAGCCTTCAAGACGTGGTCGACGCCACCGGGCCTCAGCCGGTGCCGCGCGTCGTGCGTATCCTGCGCGACGTGGCCCTCGCTCTCGACGAAGCGCACCGGGTCGGGCTCATCCATCGCGACGTCAAGCCGAGCAACATCATGCTTGCGCGACAGGGTGGGGAATACGATGTCGTCAAGGTCCTCGACTTTGGGCTCGTGAAGCGCGTGCAAGACGACGACGACCCCGAGACGAGCGACAGCGGTTCCATCAGAGGGACGCCACACTACCTGAGCCCCGAGGGGGTGAACACGCCGCAAGAGGTCGACGCGCGAAGCGACCTCTATGCACTCGGCGCAGTGGGCTATTGCTTGCTCACCGGCCGCCCGGTCTTCGAAGGCGACACCGCGTTCGAGGTCTGCGCGCAGCACGTGCAAGCCACTCCCGCCCCCTTGAGTGAAGCCCGCGGCGAGCCCATCCCGAAAGAGCTCGAGCGGCTCATCCTATCTTGTTTGGCGAAGCGCAAGGACGACCGGCCCGCATCGGCGCAGGCGCTCGCCGATGCACTCGACCAGCTCGACCTCCCACCTTGGACTCGAGCCGATGCGGAACGATGGTGGCAGCGCTACGGACCTCTGCTCGAAGAACAACGCGACTCGATAGCGCCCCGAATCACGGGCCACACGATGAACGTAGTCATCGACGAGCCATGGTTCGAAGGCGCCGACAGCGCGCCTCGCAGCAACCCCACAACAAAGAACTGAAAGTTCTGGTCGACGCCAACCTGGGTGGGGTCGTCCGATTGGCAGGACGTCGCTATCTGAAACGCTTCTTCATGGAGCTGATCGACAAGAAGCGCGCGTCAGACGATGAAGACGAGTTCGCGCAAGACGGCTACTTCCCCGCCAAGCTCCAGCACTTCCCGTTCACGAGGCCGCTCGACAACTTGCCGCTGCGGCTGGTGGCGCGGGATAAGCGGGCGGCTACCGTGTTTGGACATTCTGCTTGAGCCAATCACTGATCGACCCTCCACCGAAACGGTGGTGGAAGCGCCAAGATCGACGCTGGGCTTCGCTCAGTCGTCTCGACGCAGGCCAACCGCCCACGAGAGCGCGAGGCAGCGACCTCCGAGTGATCGCTAAGTAAGGGCATTCGGCGTCGACCGGGCTGAACTGCCGTGCAACGTCCTCGCCCTCTGTCAACCGAAGTCCGAGGTCCAGAAAATTCACACCTGTCCAAACCGAGTAGCACAGCGATCCCCAAAACCTCGGATTCGACTCGATGAACAGGACTCTGCCATTCCTACGATCGATCCGCATATCCAGATGCATCACCCCGTGGTACCCGGTTTGGCGCACGAGCTCCTGACCCAGCTCGAACACGTCGGATCGGTCGAGGAAGCGCATGACGCCTTTCTCCCCAAGTTGTTGGATGGTCCAGGCCACGCAGCGGCCCCGATCGGCAAGCAGGCTTAGATCAATGTCGCTGCCAGGGATGTACGACTGAACCACAATCGGGTTCTCCTCCAGGTTGGCCCTCGCTTCCACGACTCTTTGGAGCTCATCGAAGGTGCTGGCCATCTCGATTCCGAGCCCCCCTTCACCTTGAGTGGGCTTGATGATCACTGGCGGTTGGATCTCACAGCGCTCCAAGTCTCCGGCGCATCGCAGAAGCGTGGTGCGCGGCCCGGGCAAGGACAGTTCTTCCAGCAAAGTCGCGAAGCCCCATTTGTCATACAACTGCTCGAAAAGCTCCAGCTCACACATGGGAAAGCATTGCACCCCAGGCGGAAGCATTGGTGCCGTCCGCAGGAGAAACCGCGAGCAACGAGTATCGCCTGCGATGACTGTGCCGATGTCGCGACGCATGACTCGCTTCAACCCACGGCAGACTGAC
>JBGUEF010000285.1:0-4653 GCA_041821485.1 Deltaproteobacteria bacterium | reverse complement strand
TACAGGACCTGTGCCTCCTCAAAACCCCGTCGATGGCGCAATCGTTGATGTTTCCGCGCTCAGGATCAAGCTGGCCTACCCCGATGCTGCACTTGCTGTACGTCCTGCTCGCAACCGCCAGATCGAGCCTCCGGCCGCAGCGCGAGCTCGCTCTCGAAAACCTCGCCTTGCGACAGCAGCTGGCCATTCTGAAACGCAAGACCAAACGCCCCAAGCTGTCCAAGGCTGACCGCGCATTCTGGGTCGCGCTCTGCCGTCTGTGGCCAGACTGGCAGAACGCCCTGATCCTCGTGAAGCCCCAGACCGTGATCGGCTGGCATCGCAAGGGCTTCAAGCTCTACTGGACCTGGAAGAGCCGAAACCGAGGCGGACGTCCACCGATCGATGCCGAGATCCGGACGCTCATCGGTCGAATGGCCCGCAAGAACCCGACGTGGGAAGCGCCTCGCATTCACGGCGAGTTGCTCAAGCTCGGCTTCGAGGTCGCAGAGGCCACGGTGTCGCGGACCATGCCGCGTCGGCGAAAGCCGCCGTCGCAGACCTGGCGTGAGTTCCTGCGGAACCACACCGAGGACCTCGTCTCCATCGACTTCTTTGTGGTGCCTACAGCCACGTTTCGCGTCCTGTACGTGTTCCTCGTGCTCGAGCACGAGCGCCGACGCATCGTGCACTTCAACGTCACCGAGGGTCCGTCCGCGCGATGGACAGGCCAACAGTTGGTCAACGCCTTCCCTTGCGACTCGGCGCCGAGGTACGTCATCCGGGACCGAGACAGGATCTACGGCGCGAACTTCGTTCGTCGAGTGCGTGCAATGGGAATCGATCAGGTCCTCACCGCGCCGCAGTCCCCGTGGTCGAATCCCTACTGCGAGCGGGAGTCCACCGATGGGGGAAACGTCATCGCCCTTGCGATGGTCGGCGGGCTGCATCATCGCTACACGCGACGCGCAGCTTGAGCGAAAGCCTGATTCCACACGACGTCGGGCGCGAGCCTAAGCTGCGCGCACTGGGCGGGCCGAACCCGGCTGCCTCGCTCCACTCGCGCATGGCGAGCGGTCGGCAACCCGCATGAGGGTCCGAGTTCTGTCCGCTGGGTCACCTGCGCGATCATCGCGGCTCGCATTTCGCGACGGACAACGTTTTGAGGAACGACAGCGTCCCCAGCCGGCGAACTCCCGTGGTTTCTTGTTGTTTCCCATCGGCGATTGGTCGCTCATGCGTGTGTTCTATCGGAGCCCAGCTGGCGAAGCCGCACGAGTTCTTCCCTCGGGCCTTCGACGATGAGCACCGTGTCTCGCGTGAGAGGTGCCTCCGGGTCCGGCGCGAAGACGTGGATGGAACCGTCTCCTGCATGGCGGCGCATCCCAACGACCAACAGCTGGTACTGGCCAGGCAGGTCGAGATCTCGAAGCGCTTTGCCAACGAACTCAGGCGGTACTTCGATAGCTTCGACACCGTGCCCTTCGGGGAGCTCCACGTAGTCGCGCCTCTCCGCGCCCCCCTCCTCCCGGTCGACGAACATCAATCCGAGGTCGCTCGTATCGAGAAGCTCCCGGTTGTAGAGGTTCAGGATGTCGCCGCGTCGAACTACTCCAACTAGTTTTCCGTCCTCGACGACAGGCAGCTCCGGAAGCTCGCACGAGGAAAACTCTTGCAAGCACGTTTCGATGGTGTCGTCCGCGTTGACGGCATACGTGCTAGGCGCCATAGCGTCGTGGGCGGTCGCCAGGGAATCGAGCTCATCATCGCGGATGACGCTCTTGATTTGGTTCAGATGAACCACGCCGAGCAGCTTCCGCTCTTCGTCAACCACGTATTGGCAATCTCCGATGGAGCCGAGAACGCGGTCGACCATGGCTCCGAAGGGGGTCTCTGGGCGCAACACGAGGCTCGTGCGGCTCATGACCTCCCGGACCGGCCTCAAGATGAGCTCTTCCGCGGCCGAACGCCCGCGAAGTCGAACACCGCGTCGGGCGAGCTTCAGCGTGTAGATCGACTCAGGCTGCATCGTGATCGACAGAACGGAAGCTACGATGGTGGCCAACATGACTGGCAAGATAATGTGGTAGTTGCTGGTGAGCTCGAAAATCATGATGATCGCGGTAAGCGGAGCGTGCGTGGTCGCTGCGACCACCGCTGCCATGCCAACGAGGGCGTACGCGTGCGGCGCGGCGGTTGGCCAGAGATCCGCCTCATTGACGATGTCGCCCCAAAATCCGCCCAGCATGGCGCCAATGAACAGACACGGAGCGAAAATGCCACCCGACCCGCCACCTCCGAGCGTCAGGCTCGTCGCGAACATCTTCGCCACAACCAAAAGAGCGAGAATGCTCATCGTGTCCCGTTCGTGGAGCACCGCGTCGATGCTTTCATAGCCCAACCCGTAGATGGCCGGAGCCGCTAAGCCGATGGCTCCCACGAGCAAGCCGCCCACCAGGGGAGTGGCGAGACCCGGCAGCTTGGCAAATCGATCCTCGAACTTGTACAGGAGGCGAATGAAGGCAACGCCCACCAGACCCGCCAACAACCCGAGCAAGACATAGTTGATGAGCTCCGCGCCGCTTTCGAGGGATGCCTGCGGAACTCGAAAAGCTGGCGTGTCCCCGAGCAACCACCGCGAGATGGCCGTCGCGAGCACACTCGACACGACGATGGGGCTGAAGGTCCGTACCGCCGCCGATCCGAGGATGATTTCGACCGCGAATGCCACGCCTGCCACGGGGGCATTGAAGGTCGCGGCGATACCCGCTGCAGCCCCGCACGCCACCAAAAGACGCCTGTGATCGTCGTCGAGGTGAAATATCTGGCCAATGGTCGAGCCGATCGACGATCCGATTTGAACGATGGGGCCCTCGCGGCCGACCGAGCCTCCCGTTCCTATGGTGACGGCCGACGCCATCGTCTTCACGAACATGACGCGATTGCGGATCCGTCCTCCCTTCAGGGCCACAGCCTCCATCACTTCGGGAACGCCGTGGCCTTTGGCCTCCTTGGCAAGCCACTGGGTGAGCCCCCAAGCGATGACGAGCCCGACTGCTGGCAACGCGAGCCGAACCGGCCAGGGCAACATCTGCGCACCTTCAAGCACCGAGCCCTCTCCGAATGAAAGTCGCGTAATCGCTTCGATCAGCTTTCGGAATCCGATGGCGCCGAACCCCGTACAGGTCCCCACGATGGACGCCAGAACCAGCGGGTAGGCGTTTTCGGAGCCGAAAAGAGTGCGTATCCGATGCCAGTGGAGCCGCAAACGGGATGGCGGCACCGACGGACGAGCGCTCATGTTCACCTTCAGTCCTTCCGTGGCGCCGTTAGGGCAGCAGCGCGCTGGCGATGTACCACGATACGACGGCCGCGGCAGCCGAGCCCGGAACGCTCAGCCTTTGAGGCATCGCGCTGCGGTCATGGGAAGTAGTCGACCCGATAGTCTATGCGACAGTGCTTGTCCCACACGGGATTTGAGAACCCCGTGAGCGATGTGCCGAAGCCCGACTCCCCTATCGCCGAATCGCTTGTGGCATTGAGCTTGACCTCGCCGTCTCCAAGGACGTGTGTGAAGCACTTGGCATGTGCGGTCGATTCGCGAATCCCATACTTCCGGTAGAAGCGATGACTTCCGGTCACGATGTCTGGCGTAGGATGAAGTTTGCTGATTTCCGTCCACCCGTACTTCGCTTCTAGCGCGGGCTCCTCGATCACCTCCCCTGGCCGGGTGCCACCGGGATCGGGGCCAAACGATATCGTCTCGACCAGTTGAGAATCGATGCCTGCGAACCCGAAGAACAAATGGGCCCACTGACTGTCAAGCTGGTGCGGCAAGATGTACCAGTACTTAGTAGAAAGGGCTCTGCTGGTGCCAGGCAGAAGAGCGACTTCCTCGTGGGGTCCCTCGACCTCAATCCACACATGAGACATCGCCACCGAACCGATATCGATCCGTTCGTCCAGAATCATCTTCTCGCACTGCTGCACCATGACCAGCAGCAGCGCCTTTCCATTGTCGTGGATCTTCACCTCCCACTTCGAAGGCACGTTCTTTCGCGCGACGTCGGGATCCACGTAGTATCGAGAGAACATCTCGTTGCAGCCATAGATGTCCATCCCAGATGTGATGGACAGCGGCCGGGCGATGACGATCAGGATTGCAAGACACAGCACTACGAGCAGCATCGCAGCGACTAGCTTCATTCTTTTGCCATAGCTTGGATCTTCACCGAAACCCCTGAATTTTCTCCTATCAGCTGGCCGCGTCGGATTCAAAACGAAGTTGCGTGAAGTGGCACAGCACTTGTGCCTCCTCAAAACCCTGTCGACCGCACAATCGTTGATGTTTCCCAAACATGCTTTCTGCCGTCTTTTGTTTTCGCTAACTCGGGATCCGGTTTCCCGTGATTACCCGTACTTGCCTGATTCTCGGCGAAATCCAATGTTTTCGATTCCCACCGTCTCCACCAAACAAGCGCAGTGATTGCCGCGGGTTAGCGTTCTGAAAAACGCATATATCATAAGTCACGACCGCTCCCAATGTCAGGTCGGGAGAAACGACGTCGAAATTTGTTGGCATCCTGTTCCCGACGATGAGCTCGGATACGCCGCCGAAGACAAAGAGCGTGATCCGCGGCACTGGATTACCGCGCAGCTTGGTGGCTATCGAGT
>JBGUEF010000284.1:0-4669 GCA_041821485.1 Deltaproteobacteria bacterium | reverse complement strand
ACAGTCAGAGCAGCGTCGACTGCCCCTTGTGCCCCGACCACTTGGGCAGTCCATCGTCAACCTCGATCACCCGCATCCCGTAGAAGATGTGGCAGCTCGGCTTGAACGCCTCGGGTACCCGCGCCGGTGATCCGAAGTCAAACAACGACGGAAACGCAAGCCACATGTTGCGCCCCTCGTCGGCGATGAGCGTACCGCACAGGCCGCACGAAACCTTGCAAGGCAGGACTCGTTCGCGCCCGTCGAGCTCGCTGTTGTAGTAGCGCAACTCATCGAGCCCCGCGGTGAACCGCACATCGTCTTTGCGAAAAATCGCAGCCCACTGCATGGGCGCGCCGTGCAGCACTTGGCACGCCTTGCAATGACAGATCTTGGCGTCGACCGGGTCGGCGCAGACTTCGTACCGCACCGCGCCGCAATGACACCGAGCCGAGTACTTCACTACGAAGCTCTCACTCTCAGACGACACGCCATCCCCCACTCACCGAGGCGTCGGGCAAGCCGGTTGCCGTTCGCAACCGCGCACCTCGCAGTAAGCTTTCGCGGCGATGTCCGAGTTTCGGCAGTCCCCCCCGAACTCTGCGCATTCGCAGCCAAACTCCTCCGCAAATGCGGCGCAGGCTTCGGCGCTCTCATTCGGGCCCTGGGGCAAGTCGTCCACGCAAGTGCGGCACGCCGCATTGAGGCCGTCGACCCCGTCACATGCCTTCCCGGCGGAGTCGGAGCATCCTGACACGACGAGGAGGACGCACGCGGCGACGAAAGAGAGGAAACGCTTCGACTGAAGGGTAGCTCGCATGAATTAGTCTCCCGGAATCGCGGGCAGCGCGGCGATGACCGCGTCAGGGTCGACCTCGTGCCCGATCGAAGGATTGACGTGGATGCTCGGTTCGCCAGAAGCGCCCAGCTTGTCGTAAATGACCTCGAGTCGCTCGAACGACTCGACGCTTGCCGAGGTGAAGAGCGAGTCCTGTGCGCCGAAGAACAAATCGACGTTCGCCCCCGTGGGCGCCGCCAAGGCCGTCACGTCGTAAATCTCCGCCACCCCTTCCATCGCGATTATGTCCTGGCCCGCATGGGCGAAGTCCGTGTTGATGCACGCGTACGGCAAGAAGTGACCCGAGCTCATGACGAAGTCCATTCGGTCGACCAGCGCACCCACGTGCAGCGCGATGTAGCCACCGAAGGAATGACCGAAGATCGCCACCGTGTTCAGCTCTTCTTCCGGAAAGAGGTCCGCGATGGCATTGGCGACCTGGCCGGTTTCCAATACGACCTGGCCGACGAACTCACCGTCCTCGAGCCCTGCGATGTAGGCGTCGTGGCCCTTGCCGTCGATCAGGAACTCGCCGAAGCTGCGCATCTCGACGGAGACGACCAGGTAGCCCTCGTCGAGCAGTCGGCCGCCGATGTTGCGCATTTCGCTATTGGAGTCGAAGGGCGCGGTTGCATCCTCTCCGTGTCCATGAAGAAGAATCACGATGTGCTGCTCTTGTCGCCCCATCGCGCTCGGCGGAACGAGCACCCCGAAGGGAATGGGCACCGTGTCGATCGTCGACTCGAGCTCGTACTGAAAGACGCGCGTCCCGTCGATGAACGACTCACCAAGCAGCACTGGAGGGCCGGGAATGCGTGTCGAGTTTTCGAAAGTGATGGCGGTGTTCAGCTCCTTCCGGAGATCGTCGCGCCACTCTTCGACGGTCCGACCGGCCGCCTCGTAAGTTGCGAAGCTGTACGGAAAAGAAAGCTCGTCCGCCACCTGCTGACAGGCATCCGGCACCTTGTTGCAGGCCCCAAGCGCCAGCAGACACAGCGATAAAATAAGTAGTCTAGGCATTCAAACCTCCGCGGCACCCAGGTCACCCGAGCAGCCAAACGGCGCGCGCAATCTAGGATCGCACCCCGCAACGCGCAACTCGCGCCCGGCCGGGGATGCTCCGCGGCGGAGGAGCTGCCTCCGCCGCATCATTCGCGAAGGCAAAGAGGAGGCCGAGCGCGCCGCCGCTTCGTGAGTTAGCCTGCCAGAAGCTCGCTCGGTGTACTCGTCGTCCCGCCTCTCGATATCTGCTCGGGACCGTCGGCGAAATCCCGTTGATTCGAAAGAGACGGACCGATATACTTCTCCCTCCTTGTCAAGCCCACTCCGCAATCTGATCCTGCTCGCTGTGGTGTCCACGCTTGCCGTCATGGCTGGCTGCGCCAAGAAGCAAAAGGGGCCCCCAACGCCCAGTGCCACCGCGGCCGATGCCATCTATGTGGGCGGCGACATCGTCACGATCAGCGACGCGCAGCCGACAGCCGAAGCCCTGGCTGTCAAAGACGGTAAGATCCTTGCCGTCGGCGCACGTGTGGACATCGAGAAGGCGCACAAGGGAACGGCGACGCAGGTCGTGGATCTGCGGGGCAAGACGCTCATGCCCAGCTTTATCGACGCCCATAGCCACTACATCAACTCATTGCTGGTGGCCAACCAAGCGAAGCTCTATGCACCACCGTCCGGCCCGGGCAAAGATGTACCGAGCATCATCGCCGAGCTCAAGAAGTTCGCGGCGGAGCGCAACATCCCGAACGACGAGATGATCATGGGCTACGGATACGACGATACCGTCATGCCGGATGGCCGACTGCTCAACCGGGACGACCTGGACGCGGCGTTCCCGGACAATCCGGTTCGCGTCGATCACGTGTCGATGCACGGGGCCGTCATGAACAGCCTCGCCCTGAAGAAGTACGGGTTCAGCGCGAAAGCGAAAACCCCGTCGGGCGGCGTGATCGTGCGTAAGCCGGGCACCGACGAGCCCTACGGTCTGATCATGGAAATGGCGTTCCTGCCGGTCATCGAGCAGCAAGAGCCGATGACGCCGGAGCAGGAGATCGAGTTCACCAAGGCCGGGCAGATGCTCTACGCCGAGGCGGGCCTGACAACCGCTCATGAGGGCGCGACTCACCTCGCACAACTGCAGACGATCAAACGCGCCTCGGAGGCCGGCGCCAACATCATCGACGTAGTCGCGTACCCGTTCATCACGGACTTGGACAACATCCTGAAGGAGTACCCGGTCGCGACCTGGGGCAAGTACGACAAGCGTCTCAAGATCGGTGGCGTCAAGATCAGCATTGACGGCTCACCGCAAGGCCGGACCGCGTACTTCACCACCCCTTACCTGACCGGGGGCCCGGGTGGCGAGAAGAACTGGTCCGGCCAGCTCGCGGCCCCGCAGGACGTCATCAACCAGGTTCTCAAGAAGGTCTACGACGTCGGCGTCCCGGTCAATTTCCACGCCAACGGCGACGGTGCGATCGATTCCCTGATCGAGGCGCACGAGTTCGCAGCGGCTGGCGACCTGACGCGGAACCGGAACGTCACCGCGATCCACGCGCAGTTCGCCCGCAAAGACCAAATCCCAAAGTTCGTCGAGTACAAGATCCGGCCGTCGTTCTATACGCTGCACACCTACTACTTTGCCGATGCGCACGTCGCCAACCGTGGCCTGGAACAGGCCGCGTACATCAGCCCGATGCGCGATGCCATCGACGCCGGTCTGCACCCGACCAACCACACCGACTTTGTGGTCGCCCCGCTCGACCAGATGATGATGCTGTGGTCAGCGGTGAATCGGATTTCGCGGGCCGGCGCAGAGATCGGTCCCGACCAGCGCGTCACGGTCCTCGAGGGCCTCAAGGCTATGACGATCTGGGCAGCCGAACAGTACGGCGAACAAGGCGCCAAGGGCTCGCTGGAACCGGGCAAGCTCGCCGACCTGGTCATCCTCGACAACAACCCCCTCAATGTCGACCCCATAGCGATCAAAGACATCAAGGTCGTCGAAACGATCAAGGAGGGCCGGACGATCTACGAGCGCAGCGGGGAGGCGCCATGATGGACCCTTCGAGCGGCCAATCGCTATCCGTTGCATCTCACAGCTCCCTTTCTTCGTTGGAACGGCCTCGCTCCCGCTCTGGTCGCAGAAGTCGAATCGCACGGGCGTCGCGGCGCGCGGCGCGACTAGCGACGAAATGACGCCATGTACCAGGGAAAAGATCCGACCGAGGTTGACCAGAAAGTCGGATTGTCACGCAACCCCGTCGACGGTTCGACCGATAAGCGCCGCCCTCCGCTCTCGCCGTCTATTGCGCTCGATTCGCCCGGACGAAAAGCTCCCCGTCCACGCCACGACTGACCTGCAGCGACCAGGGTCGGCAACAGACGTCGCAGTCCCGAATCAACTCACCTTCGCTCTGAGGATCGATGTAGACCTCGACGTTCTCGAAGGAGTACGGACAGGTCAGCAGCGCAGTGTCGTCCATCGCCGTCCATGATAGCAAGTCGACGACATTGAAGTGTCCTCAGTCGGGGCGACTGGATTCGAACCAGCGACCTCATGCTCCCAAATCACAAAAGGTGGGTTTTGGGCGATCGGTGAAACCCCTGCAAAACGCAGGGAATTCTCAACCCTAACAACCACTTAGCCGCATCGCCATGTTCAGGATTTGTCACTCCATATCACGTGATTTCAGATCTCGTGGTCAACATTTGGTCAACGAGGCGCTAGCTCGGCAACTCGGGGCGTCGTCGGTCGACCCAAACGCGTTCCAAGACTTGAGCTCGCATGCGGTAGGGGGTGAGTCGGCCTCTCACGCCGGTAACACGAGTTCGAATCTCGTTGGG
>JBGUEF010000283.1:0-4723 GCA_041821485.1 Deltaproteobacteria bacterium | reverse complement strand
CGCAAATCAACGGACGGCGATTCAGAAGTCCCCGCACCCCGGCAGCTGGCGTCATTTCGTCGCCAGTCGCGCCGCACACCACGACGCCCGTGCCATTCGACTTCTGCGTCGACGAGAGCGGCAGCTAGGTTCGCACGATCTCGAGAGGGGCTGACAGTAGCGATGAGCGGCCTTTTGGAACTCTTGGGAGAGTCGACATAACATCTAGTACAACGCAATTCGACTCTCAACATGCGCCCGATGGGCTAAGAGAGCGAACGACCGAACCGCCGGGAAGAGTCGCGTAGTACTCCGCGTAGCCCGCGAACCCGAACGCAACGGCGGCGCCGGCGCTGATGATGATTGCCCCCCAGAGCAGGAGCGACCTTCGTCTTTTTCGAGAGGATGCGTCCTGCAACATGAGGATCACACAGCCCAGAGTTTCTGAAGGATGGCAAACTCACGCGCGCCCTTTTCTCGGTCGTGCTGAGTCCCGAACACGCCGAAGAGCTTCTCGGGTCGCAGGTGGGGGTTCGGCCCTTTTGCTTTCGCGATGTACCTACGAGCCTCTGCCTCGTCTCCTAGAATGTAGGTCGTGATCGCCGCGAGGACCTGACAAAAGCCCCACTCTGGCGAGGTCACGGTCTGGGCCTTGATGAAAGGCAACGCCTCCTCATACCTGCCGGCGACAAAGGCCAATAACCCAAACCACCACTGATGAAGCCTGGTGAGGGGACCCTCCGGTGCGATCGCGATCGCCCGCGCCAATGCGTCCCGCGCTTCATCATGCCGCCCTAAAAAGGCGTAAGACTGAGCGATGGTGAACAAGGCTTCAGGATTGGCCGGGTTTCGTTGGAGCACCCGCTCGAGCCTCCGCGCGGCGCCTTCGTGCAAGCCGAAGAACCCCTCTGCTGCGCCGATCCACGCCAAGCAATACAAGTCGCCTTCCGAACCGGCGCGCGCGATCCGCAAATGCTTCTTTGCTTTGTCGAGGAGGGCTGCCTGTTCATGGTCTTCATAGGCGCCATTGCTGAGCGCCGCATTGCATCCCATGCTGAGGATCGCGTGGGCGAGGTGGTACTCGGGGGCCCTCTCGATTGCGCTTTCTAAGTTTTCCAAGCCTTGGCGCATGGCACTGACCGATACGACCGCGCGAAGTAAGCCGCTCGTGGCGCGTTGGCATTGTTCCCAAATGCCCAGCGCATCGTCGGGTAGCTTATTGGCGCGCTCTTGCTCTGCGCTGATCAGCTGCGCAAAGACACTGCCCGATATGTGTATGACGAGTTCGTCGGGGTTGTCATAGAGCTCTTCGAGCGTGTGGTCGAACTTGTTGGCCCAGATGTGAGCGCCGCTTTCCACACTGATAAACTGCGCGCTGACTCGCGCGCGTTTGCCCATCTTGCGCACGCTGCCCTCGACCACGTAGCGCGCACCGCTGGCTCTGCCGATCTCGCGAACATCCGCGGACTGGTTCTTGTAGGCAAAGCTCGACGAGCGCGCGGCCACGGATATGTGGTGATTGGTGGACAGCTCGGCGATCACGTCTTCGGTGATTCCGTCGGCGAGAAACTCGATCTCCTTGTCGGTCGAGAGATTGATGAACGGAAGCACGGCGATACTGGGCTTGGTCCAACGGGGCGTTTTCGGAGAAGGGTCCGCTGCTGCTGAGGATGGCTGCTCGCCAATGGAGCTCAGCAACCTGACGAACGCCGCGTGGTTCGCGGTGCGATCCCAGTCTTGGAACTCGAGGGCGTGGAGCTGCCGAAAACCGAGCGGGGGAAGAACACCATCGAGGGACAAAGGCAATAGCTTGTTCTCCCCTCGCGCATAGCCGGCTTCATCGCGCACCCAGTGACTACCGATCGAGGCCTCCGACCAAACGACAACGATCGTCTTCGCAGCGCTGAGCTCCTTCTCGATCTCACTTGCGAACTCGGTACCGCCACCGATCTTGCGGTCCCACCAGACCGAGAACCCCGCGGCCTGAAGCGCTTCTGCAAGCGATTGGATCGGCTCGCGGTCCGCACGACTGTAAGAGATGAAAATGTCAGCCAAATGCGTTCTCCGAGACCCGTGGCGGCCCTGGCCCCGTACTTGTACAGGCTTTCATCCCCTGGCGACAAGCCACGGCAACTCTCCGACCTGGCAGAACGGACATCTTACATCACTCCGGGCGCTGTAAGCCTCAAGCATAGATGTCCGGCTCGGGGCTCAATCCCGGCCCATGACCGGCGATCTCCTCACCCTGAGCACGAGAGAAATGGACACACTGGCGATCATCACGCGCCTGGCGGAGCGACGCAGGCGCAGGCGGGACGTCGTCTTGACCGAAGCGAGCGCGCGGAGAAGCTTCTGGAGCAGCACGACGTCCGGGTCGCGTAGGAGGCTAAGTGCCTTCAGCCACGCGCCAAGGCCTGGCTTGCTCGAGTTGCGCAGCCAGCCTGAGAAGAGTCACTTCGTCGCCGTAGCGCCCCAGGAACTGCACCCCGACCGGCAGGTCGTTTTCGGTTCGGTGAAGGGGCACCGACATGGCGGGGACTCCGGTGAGGTTCGCGACCACCGTTCGAAACAGCACCTGTCGGGCGGCCGTCTCGATTTGAGCCTCCAGCACCCGTTCGACGAAGCTCCTGACGCGAAAGAGCCCGGCCGCCGCGGGAGATACCAGGAAGCGAAGAAGTCGCCGCTCCGCGGCGGGAGGCCCCGTTTGCTCGAGCGGAATTGGCGCGCGTCCGAGTGTGGGCGTGACCAGAACATCAAAGTCGTCATAGAAGGCCGCCAGCTTCGCGCCGATGCGACGCGCGACGAGTCGGGAGCCGCCGACTTCCTGGGCTGGCATGGCGCGGCCAATCCTGGCGAGCAGCAGCGGGATGTCCTCGAGTGAAGCGCGAACCCGCGCCTTCCCGTATCTCGCCTCCAAGTCCGCGACGAAGGCGCTGGTATGGGTTGCGAGGAGGATTGCCCACGCTCGCACCACCTCCCACTCATCGTACGGGAGTGAGACTTCTTCCACGTGATGACCGAGGTCTTGCAGCAGTACCCCTGCGATGCGCACGGCGTCGACGCAGGCGCTGTCCATCGAGACCCCGAAGACATCGGGCGCCGTGGAAATGCCGACACGCAGTTGGCGTGGACCCTCGTTGAGAGCCGCGACGAAGCCCGTCGGTCCCGGCGCCACGTAGGGCGAGCCAGGCTCGGGCCCTTCGGTTGCGTCGAGCATCGCTGCGCTGTCGCGGACCGTGCGCGTAATCACTCCAGAGGTCGAGAGCCCTTCGGCCTCCCAACTGAAGTCCGGTCCGATCGGATTCCGCCCTCTGCTCGGCTTGAGCCCGAACATCCCGCAGGCCGAGGCGGGCATCCGGATCGACCCTCCCTCGTCGGTCGCCGACGCCATCGGCACGATCCCGGCCGCAACGGCCGCGGCAGAGCCCCCGCTCGATCCCCCCGGCGAATAGGTCGGGTCCCAGGGGTTGCGCGTCGGTCCCCAGGCCTCCGGCATCGTGAAAACCGAGAGCTTGTATTCAGGGGTATTGGTTTTGCCGAAAATCACCACGCCCGCCTCGAGGAACCGGCGAACGATCTCAGCGGTGACCTCCGAAATCTCGCCTTTCTGAAGCCGGCTGCCATTGCTCATCGGCGTCCCCTTCAAGGCGTGGTGAACGTCCTTCAACAGAAAGGGCACCCCGGCAAAGGGGCCGCTCAAATGCTGCTGGGCGCGATCGCGAGCATCGTCGTAGAGCGGCGTGACGATCGCGTTGAGCTCAGGATTGAGCGCCTCGGCGCGCTGGATGGCGGCCTCCAAAACCTCCTTGGGATGCACCTCGCCTTTGGCGACGAGCTCCGCCAAACCGAGACCATCGTAGTGTACGTAGTCGTCAAACATGTTGGCTACTCCCACGACGCTAGCCTCGGAGCGCCATCCATACGAGACTGCGGATCTTCCACCACAAGGGGCTCGCTTCAAACGCGGCGAGCTTTCGACCCAGCTCGACTCTCAACATGCGCCCGATTGGCTAAGAGAGAAGATGAACGATCAGTATCACGGAACCGCAGCTATGCGGTACCGGATTCTTGGTGACCCTCGGATCAAAGCCACCGGTCTCCAGATCGCCAACGCACGCGGAACCACGTCGGACGGACGCGATGACCTGGAGCTCATCGTGCGGCGACTTCATTCAGGTGCGCTGCTGATCGCGACGGATTTTCGCACGGAACTGAAATAGGCCGAAGATGGTGCTGACAA
This sequence comes from Deltaproteobacteria bacterium, assembly GCA_041821485.1. Taxonomy (GTDB): domain Bacteria; phylum Myxococcota_A; class Polyangia; order Polyangiales; family Houyiibacteriaceae; genus SG8-38. The sequence goes on along the minus strand of JBGUEF010000283.1, from coordinate 504 downwards.
AGACCAAAGCGGCGTTACACACCAAAAGGAAGGCGGCAAGGTACGCTAGCTGCTTGACGCCTGCTCCGTTCACGTGTCTGGCCATCTCTAGAAATCCGAGACCGCCAAAGACGGAGAGTACGACAGCGGCGATTAGGGTTGGCAGCCACATGTTAAACAGGATGCCCTCACGAGTTGTCGGCGCAAGAGGCATGCCGTTCGCGACTCCAGTGATGATCCGCATCCCAAGCTCGTGGGCCATCCTCGACATCCACAAGGAACCTATGACGAACACGCCCATCAGGAAGAGGAGCGCTACGAGTGCTGTGAGGTCTGACATGGGGGCACAGGCTACCCTATTAATCGGCACTTCACATTCTGGACGAGGTGTAGAAGTATTCGGTTCGGCGAAGCGAAGCTGACGCATGCTCCCGACCTCACCATCCCGAAAACGACGAAGAACTTTCCTGGTATGGGGGTTCATCGTCGTCAGCGCGGGCGCTGCCTTCGTGCTCGGAATCGTCG
>JBGUEF010000282.1:0-4753 GCA_041821485.1 Deltaproteobacteria bacterium | reverse complement strand
CGACCATCGCACCCGGCGAGTTACGAGCGGCTTTGCCATGATGCTGATGTGCCGGCATTTCTTCTCGCGCTGCGGTTTCCCGCGCGCGAAGCGGTTCGTGAAGAGCTGATGTCCCCGCGGCTGGAGCGGGCCATCGGCGTCATCTACCGGCCAGAGACAGAGCTTCAGAGCCACTACTTCCAAGCCGCGCTGCCCGTCCAGTTCGATGCCTACATCTGGTTCGACGAAACGACCGCCGTTCACCCCTTCGAACCCGAGGCAGGGCGAGCCGAGATGCCCGCGGTATATCGCTAGCCGCCCGCGGTCATGAAGTAAGGCGAGGTTTGCGCTGCGGTGTCCACGATCCTGGTGAAGATGATGGTATCTTCATCCATCATGCCCACCAAATCCCGTCGCCGAGTCCTCTTGCTCGACGGCCTCATCAACCTCTTGCTGGGCGTTGCACTTCTCAGTTTTGAGACCGTCAGAGGTTGGTTGGGCATTCCTGGTTCCGATACGGCGTTCTACCCGATGATTCTTGGCGGCGTGCTCTTCGGCATCGGCATCGCGCTCGTTTGGGAGTGCGTGCGTCGCGACGCGCAGCCGTTGGGTCTCGGGCTCGGCGGGGCCATTGCCATCAATCTTTGTGGTGGGCTGGTGCTCACCGGATGGTTGGTCTTTGGAGACCTCGCGCTGCCGCTTCGCGGGCAAGTGATTCTCTGGGGGTTGGCCGCGATGCTGGTTCTGATCAGCCTGGTCGAGCTCGCTGTGCGTGCCATGCGGTGACACAACCGGCCGCGTCAGTCGGGCTCCAGATCGACATGCCGAGCCTCTGGGGCGGCCTGGGTGAGCTCAGCCTCGAGACGATCAATTTCATCGCCGACAGCGTCGGTGACCTCGCCTCCAAACTCGACCAACAGACGCTCGAGTGCCTGCGGTCCATTGAGTGACGACCAGGTCACGTCCAGATCCCGTCCTGTCAACAGACGCCGAGCGAGCTCGCGACCATCGAAGGTCACCTCGGCTTTGAAGCGGACCGCATCAGCTCCGAGTTGTGAGACCTTCACGTCTTGGAACCGGGCGACGATCGGGCTGTCTTCGAGGACTGCCAGCATTCGGGCGACCGATTCGGACGGAGGGGTGGGACCAAGCAGGAGGCGGCGATTCCGGTTGATGAGAAAGACTGCGGACACGCCAAGTAGCAGGCCGATGGCAATGGAAGCCGCACCATCCCAGACCGGGTTCCCCGTGCGCTCGGCCAATCCGAGCCCCGTCACGGCGATCAGTATGCCGAGCACGGCTGACGCATCCTCGAGCACCACTGCAACGCCCATCGGATCGGGGCCTGTTCGCAGGTATTGCCACACGGATTGATCGGCCTTGCGGGCCGATCGTCGAACGGCCGACAAGCCAAACGCCAGCGAGATGCTCTCCGCCACCAGCGATCCAAGCAGGATGACGAAGCCCCAGCCCAGGTGCTCGAGGGGCTCGGGGGCCCAGATCTGTTGCGCCCCACGGACCACCGACACGCCGCTCCCGACGAACAGCACTCCGGCCGCGGATAGCAGCGCCCATATGTAGCGAGAACGGCCGAAGCCGTAGGGGTATTCACGATCAGGCTGGCGTCGCGACCGAACGATTCCGACGACCAAGAGGCTCTGATTGGTGAGGTCTGCCGCGGAGTGGAGCACCTCCGCCATGATTGCGGTCGAGCCGGTAAGAAGGAACGCGACCGTCTTGGCCGCTCCGATCACGAAGTCGACAAAAAGCGCGACGGCGACAGCGCGGGTGCTCGTCGTCATGCGAGCACTATACTACCTAAGTCTCGAGATGTGGGCCGGACGACTCGAAGGCTTGCCCGTGGTATTGGTAACGTGTCCAGGCACCTGGAAGCTACGCAGGAGGTCGCGATGCGAGTCATCATCGTGGGAATCGGGGACATCGGCTACGAGCTCACGAGGGATCTAACCCGCGGTGGGTCACACGAGGTCGTGCTCATCGACAGCAACGAAGCGCGCTGCGAAGACCTCAGCCAGGAGTTCGATGCGTTCGTCCTGGAGGGTGACGGGACCCATCCTGAGCTCCTGCAGAAAGCGTTGATCGAGGAGAGCGACGCGCTCGTCGCGAGCACCAACTCGGACGCGCTCAACACTGTGATCGCGATGTTGGCTAAACGCTTCGGGGTCCCAACGATCATCGTGAAGCTTAAAGACCTGGGGTTGCGAGCTGCCTGTCAAGAGATCGGCGTGGCCCACATCATCGCGCCCAACATCTCCGCCGCTGCCGAGATCTTGGCAGCCCTCCATGGATTTGGAAGGCCCGATTTGTCGTTGGTCACGCGAGGAGGCCTTCGCTTCGTAGAGCTCGAAGTGCAAGGCCTCGAAGGGATATCCTTAGCTGAGCTCGACGTCCCAGACGGGGTTTTGGTCCTCACAGTCGTCCGGGGAGAGGAGGTCCTTCTCGCGCGGGGCAAGACGCGGGTCCAGTCAGGCGACTCGCTGTTGCTACTCGTTGAAGACGAGCACGCAGTCGGGAGGATGAAAGAGCTGCTGAACGGCGGCTGAATCCGTGCCGCCGGAGGCACGCTGGTGGCTGATTTTCATGATGTTGCTGTGTAGCTCACCGGCTAGGTGGGTGAGCTGGCCGAGGGCATGAGCAGAAAACCGGCTGGGACGAGGCTGGTGGCCAGCATGACTTCGTTGATGTCGCGGTGCTCCGACCAGATGCGAGCTTCTCGATGCTCAGGTTCGAGCCAGAACGACTTGATCTCTGAACCGAGCGCAACGTAAGGCGCTAGTGCTTCGATCTGCTCGACTGCGGAAAGCCCGATTGCGAGGCCGAGCTCCCGAAAAGGCAGGCGCCGAGAGGCTGGATGCGTCAGGTCACCTTGCCGCGCGTAGGCTGTAAGACCTCGCAGCGCCGCAGCGAGCAAGGCGTCCAGCAGATCAGTCCCCGCGAATGCGCCGACATTCATCAATTGCGCAACGCGTGCGGCATCCGCCAGCAGGCCGCCCAGGCCCAGGGGGTCTGCGGTCGCCCAGTCTTGGCCCGCGATCATGGTGGCGAAGTCCGCCACCTCATCCTCCAGGCTCGGCCCGCTGGGGGTGCTCGATTGCGTCGACTTCGTCGTTCCGAGCTGCGTGCAGGTAATGAAACCATCGAGCGGATCGTGGTGGCCCATGGAGGAGACCAGTGGACGCGAAAGATCGGTGCTCATCTTCCAAACCATCCGTCGATCGCTTCGATCCGTATGGGCGAAGGCATCGTGCGCCACCTTCGCGAGCTCCCGGGCCCAGGTGTTGAACTGGGATTGCCCGGTCCACCGGTACACCTGATCCAAGGCGTGCATCCATTTGGTCAAGTAGTGGAAGTACTGGCCGTCCCGGCGCCATTCCAATTGTTCGTCGAACGGTTGGGAGACGCTTCGCTCTGGGAGTGCCTTGCCGATTCGCAGCCCGCCTCGAGTCGGATGAGCCTCGCCTTCCTGCGCACTGAGCCCGCTGATCCACCCGGTTCGTGGATCGTCGGCACGATAGGAGCCGAGCACGTGATGCACCTGGTCGACCAACCGCAGCGCAAGCTCCGTGTAGCGCTCTTCGCCAGTCGCCTGGGCCAAGCCAACGAAGTTGCAGACAGCGAAGGCGTCAGTCCATAGGTAGCGCTGTGGGGGCAGGTCGGAGGTGAGCCCAGTGCGTTCTGCGAAGCGCATCATGAGCTCGCCGGCTTCCTCGACGGCTCCCGGTGTCGGTATCATCTTCCTCGCAGTCACAGCGTCGATCGTTCCGCCAACATACACGAGGCTCCTAGGCAAGGCACTCCGGGCGCTAAGACTGGCGGGCGACCACCGCTCGGATTCGTCCCACCTCGTGAGCTTTTTCCTTTTTTCGGTATACGCTTCGTCGCGATGTCGCTGCGCGCCCACCTGACACCGCTCGATCTCGGGGCGGTCCTCGGCCAACTCGCAGGCCTGGTGCGGATGATGGGGTGGCTGTTGATGCTACCTGCGGCGCTTGGGTGGCTGTCTCGTGAGTTCCTCGTCGCAGGGGTTCTTTCAGGGCTCAGCCTCGTAGCGTTGGCGCTCGGCCATTGGGGGCGCGCGCTGCGGCCGAAAGACCTGCATCTTCGCGAAGCGTTCGTCGTGACCGCGCTTGCCTACCCTCTGTTCTCGCTGGCGGGCGCGATCGCATTCCTGCCGGTGGCGCCGTTCATAGACGGGTTCTTCGAGAGCATGTCCGGCTTCACCACGACCGGGCTGACTGTCGTCGATTTGGGGGTCTTGCCCAGGTCGCTACGGTTCTTTCGTGCCTACATGCAGTGGATCGGAGGAGCGGGGATCGTCATCCTATCCGTAGCCGTATGGAACGCGACGCGCCCAGCCGGATTTCGGTTTCGCATGTGGGGTTCGGCAGCGGAGGGCGAACGAATCGCTGGAAGCGTGCACGCAAGCGCTCGCCAGTTGGTGGCGATCTATGCACTTCTTACAGCTGTCGTATGTGTGGCGCTTCTGGTCATCGGCATGCCGGTTGAGGACGCGGTGCTTCACGGGCTCGCCACTATCTCCACCGGCGGTTTTTCGCCGCACGCCGCGAGCATGGGGCATTACGCATCCAATCCCACAGTCCTCACCGTGACCATGGTGGGCATGCTGCTTGGCGCCATCAGCTTCAGCAACTATCAGAGGCTCACGCGTCGTTCTCAGGGCGACGGACACCATCGCGATCCTCAGGTGTACGCTCTCATCGGCGTTGTGTTGGTGGGGGCATCGGTGCTCTTC
>JBGUEF010000281.1:0-4754 GCA_041821485.1 Deltaproteobacteria bacterium | reverse complement strand
GCCGAGCTTGGCAGACAGGCGCTCTACCGCTCGCTGTCGCAACAAGGCAATCCCGAGCTCGACACGCTGACGCGCGTGCTCCGTGAGCTTGGGCTTCGACTTGCTGTGGAAAGCGCCGCTTAGCTCCGAGGCGCCGCCGGCGGCCGCCGTAGGCGGGCGGCGGCGAGAGCGTGTGGTGGGCGGCGGGTATCAGGGTTGATGAGGCTGCGCGGCCGGTTGTTTTTGGCGTGTTTTAGGGACTTTGGGGGCGCAGGGCGGTGGTGATGGCGGATGTGGGGGGGGCGGGGTGGAGGGTTCCGTTGCCTTGGGCGTAGAGGCGGCATGCGGTTGCGCGCGTGGGGTTGGGGGCGACGTCGCGGTGGTTGATTAGGATTGTTGGGGAGGCGTAGCCGCGGGCGTGGTCGGGGAGTGAGGGATCGTTGCTTGCCCACTCTGTCCATTGGAGGGCGCGGCCGTCTTCGGCGATCGCTTCGCGAAGGCGCGCGCGTGCGTGGTCGACGTTTGGACAGTCGGGGTCGTACACGAGCTCGATGTTGGGCGGGGCGTTGCGCATGGCCGGAGCATACCGTGGTGTCGGAGGCTCTTCGAGGGGTGGGTTTTGGCGAGCTCCGGCATGACGTTGCGCCGGAGGTGGGCAACCGTGTGTCCCGTCCTGGTTCAAACGCCCGTTTTCGTCTCCGAGAAAGTCAGGCGAGCCCCTTGTTCGGGTTGATCAGGTATTTCTCGCCTGTCGCCTGTTTTCCGTACACCGAGATAGCCTCGAGGGTCAGGGCCTCGGCGAGGGAAACTTCTCGCGTGTAGCTGCTTGCGAAGGTGGTCTTGATTTTGGCCGCGACGCGTCCCTGCAACTTCTGAGAGGCTTCGGGTCCGATCTTCTGGAGAAACGGAAACAACAACCAGCCGCCAACGCCCCAGGCCATGCCGAAGCTTCGGGTTAGTACGATGGGGCTGCGATCCAGTCCGCCATAGATGTAGACCTGTTTGTGTGTGGTGGAGCCGTATGGGCTGTACGCGGCCCCACTCGCACTCGCGGCCGCTTCCATGCACGTCAGGATCTGCCCCGCCAGCGTACCCCCGCCGATGGCGTCGAACGCCAAAGTCGCACCTGTGGTGACCAGCGCGTCTGTGAGGTCTTTCATGAACGTAGGTTCGCTCGAGTTGCAAACATGGGAGGCGCCCATGCCCCGGAGCAGTTCGACCTGTTCCGCTTTTCGCACGATGTTGACCAGCGGTACGTCGTCCTTGAGACAGACCTTCTGCAGCATCTGGCCGAGATTGGACGCCGCGGCGGTGTGTACGAGAGCGCTGTGACCCTCGAGGCGCATGGTTTCGACCATAGCGAGCGAAGTCATCGGATTGACGAAACACGACGCGCCTTCTGCCGGCGTAGTGCCATCAGGCAACAGAAGTGCGTGTTTTGCCGGAATGCAACGGTATTGCGAGTACATGGCTCCGCCGATCATCCCGACAGTCTTGCCGATCAACGCCTGCGCGGACTCGTCAGCACCGGCCGCGACCACGATGCCGGCGCCTTCGTTACCAACCGGCAGCGACTTATCGACCCGTGCTGCCATTCCACGCATCAACTTGTCGGGAACGCTTGCCGTCACGATCGGACGATCAGCACTACCCGACGACCGCATGGTCGTGGGGTCCGCGGCACCGAACAGGAGTCCAAGGTCCGACGGGTTGATCGGCGACGCTTCGACACGGACCAGCACCTCGTCGTCTTTGGGTTGTGGGATGGGCATCGTTGCGAGTGACAGCTCGAGCGTGCCGTCCTGTTTGATCATGGATCGCAACTGCAGCGCGTCACCCGAAAATTGCTTGGCCATGTTAGACTCCTCAGATTGAATTCACAGATTGCAACACGTTGGAGGCGACTCGAACAGCGCCATTTGGAGCTCGGATTGCTTGCCATGCTGCCCTGCCCAGGTCAGCAACTGATGCGCGAGGAAGGTGTTGTAGATGCGTTGGCCCTCGTAGAAGTTGAACGGGAAGTCGAGCGAATCGCGGAGCGCCGCGGGGTCGCGGAGCCAGGGTGATGGAAATGTCGGGCGTGATGGCACTAGGTTGGCTCGTAGCGGGCATCTTCAGCGTGCTCAGCTTGCTTCATATCTTCTGGGCCCTGGGCGGCCGCGCCGGAAACACGCAGGTGCTGCCGGAGCGCGACGGGCAACCGCTGTTCCGACCCGGTCCGGTATCCACGCTGGTGGTGGCTGCACTCCTGGCTGTCGCCGCACTCTTGGTGGCCCAGCGGGCCGGCATCGGACCGGCGCTCCTCCCCTCGTCGCTCGTGCCACTCGGCTGTTGGGGTGTAGCGGTGGCCTTCCTCCTCCGCGCCGTGGGCGAGTTCCGATATGTCGGCTTCTTCAAGCAGGTGCGCAACACCTCCTTTTCCCGGATGGACACGCTGCTGTATTCGCCACTGTCGCTCTGCCTCGGAGTGGGGACCGGTATGGTCGCGTTTCTGGCGTCTTGAGCTGCGGATGCTACTCGTTGAGCGCGCGGGTCACGTCCGGCAGAGGCGTTTGTGACATTGTCATAAGAATGTCCGGCAACCCATTTTCCTCGTGTTGTTTGGAAACTCGAAGGATTGAACGCCCCGCTCCGGGAGCTTGCGCGAATTCGGGAGGCTCGTGGAACGCCCTCGCTAGAGCAACGGTTTCGTAAACCGTAGGTCATCAGTTCGACTCTGATCGGTGGCTCCAGTGATGACGGGGGAAGTCGACGGCGATGCGCCTCGCTTCTCGTGCTGGTACACTTTCCCCGCCCTGTTCTCCTATTTTAGAAGTTTCAGAAGTTCGTGCGCGGCTTCCTCGGACGAGGCGGGGTTCTGGCCGGTGATCAATTGGCCATCCACAACCACATGCGATCCCCAGTCAGCCCCTTTTTCGTAAATGCCACCGTTGGACTCGAGCATATCTTCCACAAGGAAAGGCACGACATCGGTGAGCCCGACGGCGGCTTCTTCGGTATTGGTGAAGCCCGTGACGCGACGACCCGACACAAGCGGCTTGCCGTCGGTGCCTTGCGTGTGGCGAAACACGGCCGGTGCATGGCAGACGGCCCCGACGGGGCGGTCGTCGGCTACGAAGGCCTCGATCAGTCGCTTGCTGTCAGCGTCATTTGCGAGATCCCAGAGGGGACCGTGCCCGCCGGGATAGAAGATTGCATCGTATCCGTCGTCCATAACTTCGGACAGCTTCTGCGTTGCTGCCAAGGCCTTCTGCGCATCGGCGTCTTTTTTGAAACGGCGAGTTGCATCGGTCTGGGCGTCGTCCGCGTCACTTTTGGGGTCAAGCGGTGGCTGGCCGCCTTTCGGCGAGGCAAGGGTGACTTCGGCGCCTGCGTCACGAAGGACGTAGTACGGGGCTGCGAATTCCTCGAGCCAAAAGCCGGTCTTTTCTCCGGTGTCACCAAGATCTTCGTGCGACGTCAGCACCATGAGAATTTTCATATGATCTCTCCTCGAGTTTGATTGTTCTGGAGTGCCAACGCGGTGGTCCCGCTGATCGGTCGAAGACTCCACAGAGCTGCGCGACAATTCGACTTTCTAGTCAAAGTCGCTCAGATCTTCCACTCATTACAATCTCGGACCCAGCGGCCGAGATCTGAGGTGGCCGCGCTGCCTGCTGTTTTCACCTTGTTCTTGGTTTCTATCGCTGGGCGGTTGGCTACACTCCGTCAGTGAACTCGTAGGGGGGTCGGTATGGGAAAGCCAGTTTGTGTGGTCGTCGGGATCGGTCCGAAAAATGGGCGGGCGTTTGCTGTTCGCTTCGCCAATGAAGGCTACGCCGTTGCGTTGCTGTCTCGCAGCACCGGCTACTCGAGCGGCATTGCAGAAGAGATCGGCGGCAACGCTTACGCGTGCGACGTCACTGATCCTGCTGCGATCAAGAGTGCGTTCGCCAAAGTGCGCAACGACCTTGGCGACGTCGATGTGCTTCTCTACAACGTTGGTACGGGGCAGTTCGGCAGATTCGACGACGTTCCGGATGAGGATTTCGAAAAGGGTTGGCAGGTCAATGTCCGCGGGCTCCTTCAGAGCACTCGCGAGGTGGTCGGGCCCATGCAACAGAGCGGAAGTGGCGCCATCATCATCACTGGCGCCACTGCATCGCTTCGGGGAAAACCGTTCACCGCTGCCTTCGCCTCCGCGAAAGCCGCCCAACGCAGCTTGGCTCAATCGTTCGCGCGCCAGCTAGGGCCCGAAGGGATCCACGTGGCACTGGTGATCGTCGACGGCGGCATTGGCACCGATGAACAGACCGGCGACGAAGGCATTCACTTGAGACCCAGCGATATCGCCGAGACCGTGTACCACCTCGCGACGCAGCCAAAGTCGGCATGGTCGTTCGAGGTGGACGTTCGGCCGTTCAAAGAAATCTGGTAAGCGAATCGGGGAGCGGGTGAATGGATTCGAACCCTCGGCTTCGCCTGCATACTGCGCCCGTACTCTTGCTCCTACAGCTCCGGAATTGCGCAGAACCTCATATCAGTTAACTTTGCCAGACTGTGAGAGAGTGTTTGAGTTGAATGTCAACCCAGCGGTCGTCGCCGATGCTCTGGTGCGTGGATGCGACGCCCTTTGGCGAGGCGCGTCTCGCCCCGAGGTGCAAACCCGATGAGCCTTGTTCCTGAAAACTTTCGAGCTGACCCGGCCCACAGCGCGGTGCTGCTGGTTGACCTTCAGGTCGATTTCCTCCGCGACGAGGGGCGTCTGCCCGTCCCCCAGAGCTTCGTGCCGCCAC
>JBGUEF010000280.1:0-4755 GCA_041821485.1 Deltaproteobacteria bacterium | reverse complement strand
AGATGCAAACGGGCCCGCTCCGGTTTTCAAGACGATTAGTTATTAGTTTCAAGTGGTTAGGAAGATCAGCCCCAGATCGCCCTATCCTATACTCCCGTACAGCAGGGAACGAGCCAAGAAAAAACCCGACATCCCCCCCAGAGACATCGCGGTAGGCCTCAGACGAGACGGTCTGGGTGCGCGTTTTTTCATGCAGGAAAGGGCTCGGAAACATGGCGGAAACAATGGCGGGCCACAGATCCCGCAACGCGCTCTTGGGCACGGTGAATCACCTACCGAGGGTCCAACCAGCTGGTACACCCCCGGCTCGGTTCGCTGGCGCCCCGGCGACGAGAACATCTTTAGGAGTAGTAACGATGAGTATCATCAAGGCAGAATACATCTGGATCGACGGCACCGAGCCGACGCCGCTTCTTCGCTCGAAGACCCGAATGCTCGAGGCAAACGTCATCGAGAAGGTTCTCGGCGCGATCACCGGAGTTTCCGCACTCCCGCACTGGGGCTTCGATGGTTCCAGCACGAACCAGGCGACCGGCGATGATTCCGACTGCCAGTTGTTCCCCGTCTTCGCGTGTCGCGATCCGCTCCGCGGCGGAGACAACCTGCTCGTCCTCTGCGAGGTCGTTACCCACGGCGGAACCCCGCACCCCACCAACACGCGACGCGCCGCCACCGAAATCGACGAGCGCACCAAGTCCTCGCTCGATTGCTGGTACGGCATGGAGCAGGAATACACGATGATGAAGGACGGCTACCCGCTCGGTTTTCCCGAAGGTGGCTACCCCGGTCCCCAGGGCCCGTACTACTGCGGCGTGGGCGCCGAGTATGTGTTCGGCCGTGAGATCGTCGAAGAGCACATGGATGCATGCATCAAGGCCGGCCTGAAGATGTCGGGCATCAACGCCGAGGTCATGCCCGGCCAGTGGGAGTTCCAGATTGGACCCGCGGGCGTCACCGAAGTGGGCGACCACATGTACATGGCCCGCTACCTCCTCGGCCGCATCGCCGAGACCTACGGCGTGGACATCTCCTACGACGCGAAGCCCGCCAAGGGCGACTGGAACGGCGCAGGTTGCCACACCAACTTCAGCACCAAGCAGATGCGTGAAGACGGCGGCTTGAAGATCATCCACGAATACTGCGAGAAGCTCGGTCAGCCCGAGCGCATCGCCCTACACTTGGAGCACTACGGCGCCGGCCTCGAGCTGCGTCTCACCGGCGCGCACGAAACCGCCTCCTTCCGGGACTACAGCTGGGGCGTGTCCGACCGAGGTGCTTCGGTCCGCATTCCGATGGCGACCGACCTCGACGGCAAGGGTTACCTCGAGGATCGTCGCCCCTGCGCGAACATCGACCCCTACACGATCGCTCGCCTGATGGCGGAGGTCGCTGAGTAAGGGCGACACCACTTCGCAGAGAGACGCCGCGTTCTTCGGAGCGCGGCGTTTTTCGTTAAACGGTCAGCACTGCCGCGCCTCGAATGCCGTCGTGCTGCAATCGTTCGAGGGCCTCGTTCGCGTTCTCGAGCGGAAACGTCTCGGTGTGGGTGTGCACTCGCACCTCGGCGGCTTCCCGGAGAAACGCGTGCCCGTCCTCGCGGGTGTTGTTGGCCACGCTGCACATCGTGCGCTCGCGATAGAGGAGTTCGTACGGGAGCTCTGGGATCGGGCTCATATGAATGCCGCCGAGCACCAGCGTACCGCCCTTGTCGAGATGGGAAAGTGCGGCTGGGACGATCTCACCAGCCGGCGCAAAGATGATGCCAGCGTCGAGTGAGACGGGTGGCTTGTCCATCGTGCCCCCGGTCCAGACAGCACCGAGCTCTTCGGCCAGCGCCTGGTGCTTCTCGCGATCGCGCGTGCAAACATAGACCTCGGCCCCGCGAGCGCGGGCGATTTGAATCGCCACATGACCCGCTGCGCCGAAGCCGTAAAGGCCGAGACGGGCGCCCGACCAATCCTCGATGCCGGTCCTTGCAAGGCAGCGATACCCGATGATGCCGGCACAAAGAAGCGGCGCGGCTTGAAGATCCGAGAACTGGTCGGGCAGTGGATACGTGAAGCTAGCCGGCGCAACGACGTATTCAGCGAAGCCTCCCTGAACGGTCCAGCCCGTAAACTCGGGCGAGTCGCAAAGGTTCTCGCGCGCGCTCATGCAGAACGAGCAGCATCCGCAGGTGCGATGAAGCCATGCCACACCGACGCGCTCTCCCTTCTCACGATCGTCGACGCTCGAGCCGACCGCCTCGATGGTGCCGACGACTTGATGCCCAGGGATAATCGGCGAGCGAACCGTCTCGAGGTCGCCCTCGACGACATGTAGATCCGTCCGGCAAACCCCACAGGCGCGCACTCTGATCAGAACTTCGTCCGCCGCAGGCTCGGGAACAGATACATCCGCCAGCCGCAGAGGATGCGACTCGATGGGAGCAGGGGCGTCGAGAATCATGGCTCGCATGAGGAACGCATCCTAGCACCCCCCACCCAACCACCGACACCCCGCGTGCCCTTGCCCGCCACGCTGGCACTGGCGCTGACACTGACACTGACACTGACACTGACACTGACACGGTCACGGTCACGGCTCCGCCCCCCCTTGACATCACCGGACCCCGCCAGGGAAGCTTCCCGGCGATGAAATGGATTTGGATTCCCGTTCTTGCCGTACCCATACTCGGACCGGCCATCATCGGTTGGAAAATCTGGGACGAGGTGCGACGCACGATCAGCGAGGACCCACTGGTGTGGGAGAAGCAGATCCGAGCGTTTGAAAAGACGGAGCGCAAGCGACCCGCACCAAAGGGCGCCGTAGTATTTGCAGGGAGCTCGACGATTCGGTTCTGGGGAAGCCTCGCACAAGACATGGCCCCGCTACCGGCTGTGCAGCGCGGGTTCGGCGGCGCCAAAGTCAACGACGTGATCCACTACATGGATCGGCTCATCACGCCGCATGACCCCAAGATGGTGGTGCTCTACATCGGCAGCAACGATCTGCTCGACTTCGGTGGCAACCGGCCGAAGAGCGTCGACGCGATGCAGGCGCTCTACGATACCCTCTTGACCCGTCTGCACGATCGGGTGCCCGAGGCCCGCATCATCGTCTTGGCAACCTTTCCGTCACCCCTCAATGCGCGTCGCGCAGCGCAGATCGAAGCGGCCAACGAATGCGTGCGCAAAATGGCCGAAAACACGGCCTGGTTGGATCTGATTAACGGAACCGCGGCGCTGAGAACGCCCAGCGGAGAGCCTGACCGATCGCTGTTTCGGTTCGATCGCGTACATTTGAATAAGAAGGGTTACGAGCGCTGGGCGCAAATCTTGCGCCCGAAACTTCTCGACCATTGGCGTCAACAATTGCACTGAATGGGCGGTTCCGATATACGCCTAAACTAACGTGGCACAAGAACTCCATCAGGCGTGGGATAACGGCAGCGTCAGCAGAGCTAGCGGCATCTCGTTCAAGAGCGGCGGTAGTCAACTCGTGACGACTGCCAAGCCGCGTGGCTTGGTTCAGAAACTCGCATACAAGGCTGACGGCTTCCTCGTCTCCCAAATCTCCAAGCTCCAGCCGTCTGACTTGAAGGAACCTCCCGAGCTCGTGCACGACCTGGCCGCGTTCGCTGCGAGCGACGACTACAAGGCGTATCGCAACAACGGCGGCAATCTATTCCCCGCGCCCGGGCGGATCAACGTGAAGAAGCGCTGGCTAGCGCCACACCGCGTTGGCTTTGCCGAGTGGAGCTGGCGAAGCGTGCATCCCCTCATGTTCAACGATATCGAGCATGAGTATCGAAGCCATCGAGACAATCAAACCGGGCTGCTCCGGACCTTGAACCTCCGGATCAAGGGCAAGCCCATGGCGATCCTCGTCAACGGTTTTTCGTCCGGCCACCACCTCATGGAACGGGTCGCCTGGCCAATTCGGGAGTTCAATCGCCAAGGGATCGGTGTCTCCCTGTTCGCGCTTCCCTTTCACGGCCCGCGTGGTCACGCGTTCCCGCCGGAATGGCCCCAGCAGGACACCGCGTTCACCATCGAAGGATTTCGCCAGTCGATCTGGGATCTGCGGATCGCGATTCGCGCGATGCGCGAGGCCGGCGCGAGCGAGGTCGGCGTCGTTGGCATGAGCCTGGGCGGCTACACGGCATCACTGCTTGCGACGGTGACGTCGGACGTCGACTTCGTGCTGTCCTACATTCCGATCGCAAGTGTCCCTGACGTCATGAACGACAACGATCTGGTCCCGGGCTCGGGCGAGATCCAAAGGACGCTTTACGAAGGCTACCGCGAGCAGCTCGTTCCCATCACGCCCATCTGCCGGATGCCCAAGCTCGAACCGAAGCGCGTCTCGATCATCTCCGGAGAATTCGATCGCCTTGCCACGGTGCGGCACGGCCAGAAACTCGCTGACCACTTCGGCACGGAGCTCGTGAAGTTCCCGGGCGGACACATCATTCAGAACCGGCGCGCGCAGGCGTTCCGCCGATCGCTCGAAGGCTTCCAAGACGCCGGTGTGCTCCCGCTTCCGCGATGGACCCGGAGATCTAAGCGGTAGAGCTCCCGGACCGTCATCACGCCTCAATACGACTTCGGCAAGTCCAGTGTGTGCTGTGAGACGAAGTTGAGGATCATCTCCCGGCTCACCGGGGCGATGCGCAGCGTGCGCGCCATGCCCCAGAGCGAGACGAGGCCGTACTCCTCGGACATGCCGTTGCCGCCGTGAACTTGAATGGCGGTGTCGACCGCGCGGGTCGCC
>JBGUEF010000279.1:0-4776 GCA_041821485.1 Deltaproteobacteria bacterium | reverse complement strand
AGGTCGAGACGCCTTCGGTCGAAGCTCCTGATGCAAGCGTATCAGGCGTTCCTCGAGCGAGGGTCACGGACGATGCGGCGCTCCTTCGGGGCCTTTCGAAATCGCGAACGGGACTGGCTCGAAGACTACTGCCTCTTCGCTGCGCTCAAAGCGCGGTACCGAACCGCCGATTGGACGACCTGGCCGAACGACATCGCGCGGCGCGAGCGATCGGTCCTCTCTGCGGCAAGAGATGCGTTTGCGGACCAGATCGACTATGTCGCGTTCGAGCAATTTCTGTTCGACCGACAGTGGAAGTCGCTTCGAAGGCATTGCAGGCATAGGCGAGTGGGAATCATTGGCGACCTGCCGATGTTCGTGGCCCATCAGAGCGCGGACGTCTGGGCTCGCCCCGAGGCATTTCTCCTCTACGCGAACGGGCGCCCCAGATTCGTTGCGGGCGCTCCGCCGGATGCGTTCAATGCCGACGGTCAGCGTTGGGGAAACGCGCTCTACGACTGGAAGCATCACGAAGGGACCGGCTTCGCATGGTGGAAGTCCCGGTTGCAGCGCCAGCTCGAGCTTTTCGACCTGGTGCGGCTCGACCACTTCATCGGCTTCACCCGATATTGGCGCATTCCCAGCCGGTCCAAGACGGCAAGGGCTGGGCGCTGGATCGACGCTCCGGGGCGTGCGTTCTTCGACGAGCTCACACGCGTGCACGGCGAGCTCCCGTTCATCGCGGAGGACCTCGGAGCGGTCACCCAGGAGGTCTGGGACCTGCGCGACCGGTACGGCCTGCCCGGAATGAAGGTGTTACAGTTTGCTTTTGGCGGAGAACCCGGAAACCGCGTGCATCGCCCGCACGATTACCCTCGCGCGAGCATGGCGTTCACCGGGACCCACGACAGCGACACCATGCTCGGCTGGTATCGGGCCCTTCGGCGCCGGGCACGGTCCAATGATGCAAACGCCAAGGCAGAGCTCAGGCGCGTTCAGAGCTACTTCGGGACGAGCCGCGAGGCAGATGTTGTCGATGCCGCGATTCGGGCCCTTTTCGCGTCCCCCGCCGAGACCGTGATCTTGCCACTTCAAGATCTGCTTCACCTCGATGACAGGCACCGAATGAATCGTCCCGGAACCACCCGCGGCAACTGGACGTGGAGGCTCAAAGAGCGACAGCTGACTCGCGCGCTGGCCAGGCGGCTACACGCGCTCGCGGAAGCAACCGACCGACTGCAGGCGCAGCTCTAGATCGCTTCTCCCAAGAGAGCGCAGCGCCTCGGCTTTGATATCGAGCGGCCCCTCGCGTCTGCCGAGCACCGCCTTTACGACCTGCTTGCGCAAGACGCGCCCGACCGCGCGCACTCGCGCTACAACGCGCTCATACGCCGTCTCGTTAGCTTTGAGCGGGCGCTCGAATGCGCCGCCGCGGCACAGAGCTGAGCTCAGACTCGTCTAGATGCCGCATCCTCATCCAGCGTCGTCATGTCCGCGGTGCCGGTCCGGCGCGAGCCGCTGGATAACGGCTGCGATGAGCGCCGTGGTCCAGCCAAACATCATGATCCCGTTCGCGGCTTCGAAAGAAGCCAAGAGGCGCCAGTCGGGCGACAAAGTGACATCGCCGTAGCCCAGGGTCGTGAAGGTCACCATCGAGAAATAGAGCGCGGTTTCGAGCTGCTCGATGGCGCCGACGCGGAGGTAAGCGTAGGCCCAGATTACGGAATCGAGAACGGACACGAGGAACATGGACGCGACGAGGCCCCCGACGAGAAGGGTGCGCTGCAGCGTGGAGGCCTTGTTCATGTGAAGGAGCCGCCCCATCTTCTTCAGCATGACCAGGGCAGCGGCCGTGGCGAACATGTGAACGACGGCCGTCACCAGAACGAGGAAGAAGCCTAGGAAAATCTGGGACCACATACGCGCTTGCTGCCGGTTGTAGGCGGTGTTCAGTTCGTTCGCAAGCTTCGGCTCGATGGCTTTGTACCCGGTACGTCGAGCCTAGCCTACCAGCGAAAATACCAACGCGATCAAGGCGGTGACGAGCACGTAGCCGAGAGGGAATACCCACCGGCAAATGCGGTCGAGTCTGTCGCCGTCGGCTTTGCGGCCCGCGCGATTGTATTTGTCGACGACGATGTTGATCATCACGGTTGCCGCCAAGATCAGAAACGTGGCCATCATGAACGCGTCCACCATCGTGAGGTAGGGGATCTCCGGAACGCTGTCTTGCACGACCAAATAGTAGGCGACCACGCTGAGGATCCCGATGAACGAGATGTTGACCCGGTCGGTGACCGACTCCTCATCGAGCCAGAACACAATCCACGTGAGCGAGACCAAGATGAGCAACGGGAAGATAATGCTGAACAAGACATGCCCGGGGCGCCGGGCCACGTCGATCTTGACGAGCAGCTGGGAAACGACTCTCTTGGCGCCATCGCGGTGAACGTACTCGAAGGCTTGTTCCTCGAGTTTCAGGCCGAGTTTCGTCCACTCCGCGATGCCCGAATCCTGTTGCCAGGTGCCTGACATCGAATCCGCATGAACAAGCTCGACCTCGTGCGCCTGGTGCCAGTGCGGATACAAGTAGAGCTTCAGAGTCTGCCGGTCGAAGGGGAATCGTCTCAGATTCATCGGGGTTTCGGCTTCAGCTCGGAAGTGATCCTCGTAGACCATGGTCCCGTCGGGCCACACGGCGACTGCCATGTAGCTGATCTGACGATCGCCGATAGCGTTCGCGAAGTTGATGTGTGGTCGCCACCCTTGAAAAACCTCTTGGACGGCGAACACCCCCTGATAGAGTCGGGGCGGAGAACGCGAGGTATCCCCAGAAGGGAAGTCTTCAGCCGAGTACCCGAAGTCGGCCGGATCGTACGCCTGTCTGGGATCGTTCCACTGCATGTAGACCGCTCCGTTGAAATCGATGGTTTCGTCCTTCTCGCTGATGTCTGTGATGTCGAAAACGTGAAAACCGATCTGCACTTGGAGCGGACCGTCGGATTCCGGAAGGGTTCGCACGTGGTCGGGATCAAGGGCCTTGGCCTCGCCGGCTCCCGCAATGCTCAGAAGAGCGGCGAGCAGCCCGAGCTTGGCTTTGGTCCCATTCATGAGAGCACTGATGCGTCGCGCAATCACAGACATCCAAGCCTCCGCCTCGGACAGATGTGCCCGATCGAAACGGAATAAACAAGCGCGCTCGGGTGCCTCTTGGCGCTCGGGATCGGTGGGGCCGCGAATCGCGGCTCGGGCATGCATTTTCGGCAAGAATTCACTCGTCTTCGTGCGTCCTGAGGCATCGATGTCGCGCGCATACCTTGCGCGGTCGCATCGCTGGATCGCCATGGTGCACCGTGGTAGTTTCCTTGAGAGAGACGGAATGGGAGGGGGGTCCTCGGATCCCGCATGGAGGTGGTGACATGAAATTAAGTAGACTATTTGTGATCGCGTCGCTGGTTGGCACCGTAGGGGTGGTCGGCTGCAAAGACGAAGGCGGCACCGGGGGCACGGGTGGCAGCCCCGACGTGTTTTGCGAGGGCGGCGATTGCGCAACCGACACCCAGAAAGCAGATGATTGCGAGGCGTTCGTCACTGATTGCGTCGCACTGATCGGCGAGGCCCGCCGCGACGAATGCGTTCAAAATGCTGAGTTCGCGTACTGCGCGGTAAATGGTGGCACAGGCGGCGCCGGCGGTTCGGGCGGCATGGCTGGCGCCGGCGGCTCGGGCGGCGCGGCTGGCACTGGTGGCATGGGCGGTGTTGTCTTCTGTGACGAAGGTCTCTGTCTGACAGACGACGACCGGAAAGAATTGTGCGAGCGACTGGTCGCCCGTTGCATCGAGGGACAGGTCGCTACTGCACCAGAGTGCATTGAAAACGGCGTCCTCCTCTTCTGCAGCACCGAAGGCGGCACTGGGGGCACCGGTGGCGGCGGCGGCACGGCTGGTAGCGGCGGCACGGCTGGTAGCGGCGGCACGGCTGGTAGCGGCGGCACAGGCGGCACGGGTGGCACCCCCGACATGCTCTGCGACGAAGGGCTGTGCGCTGACGACGCAAAGCTACAAGACGATTGCCAGGTCGCGGTGCTTGCTTGCATCGCAGAGGCCGTGGATGAAGACGAGTGCATCGCAGCCGCTCTTCTCCTCTTCTGCACCGAACCCGACCCGGAACTGTTCTGCAACGGGGGTCTCTGCACGACGGACGACGCCAGGGAGCAAATCTGCAAGGTCGGTGTCGCCGCTTGCATCGCGAACAACCCGATGCTCGACTGGGACGACTGCTTGGTGGGAGTCGTCGAACTCATCTGCGGACAGTAGCCGGCACGCTGATCGGCTTTCTGCTAGGACCCGGCGCCGTCAGCAAGATGGCGCCGGGTTTCTATCGATGGCTTTGTGCTCGGCACGTTGAGCCAAGTCAGTGTACAACGGGTACCACCATGAGCCTGCTCCTAGTCATCTCCGTCCTGTTCGTTCTGACCGCGTTCTTCGGGGTCGTGAACGAGCGCTATCTTCGGCTGCAGCCCAGCATCGGCCTGATGCTGCTCGCGCTGGTCATGAGCCTCGTGTTCTTGGGTCTCAAGAGCGCCGGCATCGTCGCGGATCTCGGCTCGGAGAACACGATCTTCCGCGAGCTGAACTTCAGCAATCTCCTGCTCAACGGCGTGCTCTGCTTCATGCTCTTTGCCGGGAGCGCGGGGGTCGAGTTCAAGTCGTTGCAGAGGGACAAGTGGGTGATCTTGTCGCTCGCCATTGGCGCGACCCTGATCGCTACCGCGCTGACCGGCGCCTTGATTCATCT
>JBGUEF010000278.1:0-4798 GCA_041821485.1 Deltaproteobacteria bacterium | reverse complement strand
GACGCGCCTGGCTGATGGGAGATACCCTGACGTATCCGGACCTTTCCCTGTTTCAGCTCGCGGAAGGGCTAGCCTACGCATTTCCGAAGGGGTTTGCCCGAGCCGCGGAGCAGGCACCATTGCTTCTCGCCCTTCGAGACCGCGTTGCGACACGTCCCCGGATCGCCGCGTACCTCGCCTCGGATCGTCGTCTCGCCTTCAACGAGCACGGTGTCTTCCGGCATTATCCCGAGCTTGATCTCGGCGATTGATGAGAGCCGCGCGCAGGAGGCCCCTACGCTTCTTCTATGGCGGCCTTTACACGCGCGGGGGTCATGGGCATGCGCTTCAGGCGGGCTCCGGTGGCGTCGTGAATGGCGTTGGCGATGACCGCGCCCATGACGACGATGGCCGGTTCTCCGCCGCCCTGCGGTGGAATGTCGTTGGCCTCGACGAGGAGCGTCTCGATTTTCGGTACACCGGAGAAGCGAGGTATCTCGTAGCGGTGGAAGTTCGTGTCGAGAATCTGCCCGCCTCGGAAGTGAACCTCCTCGGATAGGGCGTAACCGAGGCCCATCGTGACGCAGCCTTCCATTTGGATGGTCGCGCCCTGGGGGTTGACCACGATGCCCATCTCCTGCGCGCTCAGCACACGCTTGACCTCGACCTCTCCGCTTCGCGCATCCACGGCGACCTCGGCGATGGCGGCCACGTAGGTTCCGGCATCGATGCCGCAAGCCACCCCGAAGCCGCGCTTGCTTGGGGTTGCGGCCGGCGTCCAGCCAAAGCGTTGGGCGGCCGCCTTCAGCACGCGGATCATTCTCGGATCCCCGAGGTGCTTCAGTCGAAACTCGATCGCGTCCGCGCCCGCAGCGGCGGCCATGGCGCTGATCTGCGATTCGCGCGCAAAGGTGTTGGTGTTGTTGGCGGGTGCGCGCCAGGCGCCGGTCGCGAACGGATGCGGACCGCCACTCCAGCCTTGCGGCCGGACCGTCGTGCGATGATTCGGGATTTCATAGAAATGCTCCGCACCTCGCTGACCGGCGAACAGCACCTCGTAGTCCCAGAACGTAATGCGGCCCGAGCCGTCGATCCCCGAGCGGATATTGACGACCGCAGCCGGTCGGAAGGTATCGTAGAAGAATTCCTCTTCTCGGGTGCGCATCACCTGCACGGGTCGGCCGACAGTCTGGGCAAGGCGCGCGGCCTCGACCGCCTGCATGTTGCTGGTTTTGCCCCCGAACCCGCCGCCGACGAACGGGGTGATGACGCGCACTTTGTCGGGCGAGAAACCGATCGCTCGTGCGATCTTGTCGCGTGCGCCGAACGGATTCTGCGTCGAGGCCCAGACCGTGCATTTGCCGCGTTCGATGTGGGCGAGCGCTGCGTGGGTTTCGATCGGGGCGTGCGCGACGTAGCCGTCGAAGTAGCGGGTCTCGATCGTGCGGTCAGCGAGCTTGCGTGCTTTGTCGACGTTTCCCGCCCTGGCAGTGACCTCGCCTTTGGGGGCGACGCGCAGGAGATGCTCGTGGATGTTTTGGTCGGTCAGCATCGGTGGAGGCAGGTCGAACTTCGCGTTGATCCGACCGAGCGCATCCTGGGCCACATCCGGCAGCTCGTGGAGCACCGCAATGAGGTCTCCGTCCTCGACCAGCCGCACGCCGTCCACCTTGCGGGCGCCCGATGTGTCGGCCTTCTTCAACTTCGCGCCGTGCGCGGGAGGTCGAAGAATCTTCGCGTAGAGCATGCCGGGCAAGCGAATGTCGGCAGCGTACTTGGCCTTGCCGGTCACCTTCTCGAGCGAGTCACGTCGCAGCTTCGGCTGACCCATGATCTGAAACTGCGAAACGTCTTTGAGCTCCGGCTTCAACTTCAGGTGTCGCTCAATGGGCTCCCCTTTCGCGAGCTCGCCGTACGTGATGCGTTTTCGCTCGTTCTTGCGGTCGGAGACCACACCGGCGTTGACCTCGAGTCGTGAGACCGGTACGCGGAGCTCTTGAGACGCGAGGTCCAGGAGGACGCCCCGCGCCTCCGCAGCGGCGGCGCGCAGCAACGGGCCGAACGCACGCGTTGTCAATGAACCCCAGGTGCCTCTGTCCCATGGGCAGAGATCGGTGTCGCCCATAACGATGTCAACCATCTCGAAGTCCACGCCGAGCTCCTCGGCCATCATTTGGGGGAGCGAGGTGATCGGGCCCTGTCCCATCTCGATCTTGCCGGTCAGACAGGTAACGCGCCCATCTTCTGCGATCCTCAAGAACGCGTTGAAGTCAGCGGGCACACCGGATCGCCCCTGCGCCTCGGCGTGCTCGAGCAGGCCGAGCTGCCCGCCAAAGGTGACGAAGATTGCGATACCGCCGCCGGAGCTCTTCAGGAACTCGCGGCGTGACTGTTGAACGCCCAGGCTCTGCTCATCGCTCGAGCTCATGTCGTCGACTTCCCGTTCCGTAGCTCAGCAGCGGCTGACTCGATCGCGTCGATGATGCGCGTGTGGGCCCCACAGCGGCAGAGGTTCCGGTCCATGCGCTTGGTGATTTCCTCGCGCGAAGGCTTGCGTGTTGATCGCAGTAAGCCGTAGGCGCTCAGAATCATGCCTGGCGTGCAGAACCCGCACTGCAGGGCATCGTGTTCGATGAACGCCTTTTGGAGCGGGTGCAGCTCACCGCCGTTGGCCAGGCCTTCGATCGTGACGACCTCCTTGCCCCGAACACTGCCGACACCGGCCATGCACGAGCGAATCGGGCTGTCATTGACAAGGACTACACAGGCCCCACATGAGCCGCGTCCGCAACCGTACTTCGTGCCGGTCTGCTCTAGCTCCGTCCGAAGCACCCACAGCAGCTTGCGATTTTCGTCTGCTTCGAGCCGGACTCGCTCGCCGTTGAGCTTGAAGGAAATCGTGGCCGACATTGTATCCCCCTGCCTCACTCGCGCGCGTGGAAGATGCCCGCCAGCTCGTCCTTTCGCTCGCGGGTCATGAGCCGCGTCGCCTCCTCGGAAAGGGCCGCGCCTTGATGGCACACGCGGTAGACCGCCTCCGAGATGGGCATCTCCACCTCCGCCCGCTCCGCCAGCGCGTGAACCGCCGCTGCGGTGCGATAGCCTTCCGCCACGGCCTTCTGGGATGCAACGACCTCGCGCGCGCTTTTGCCGCTCGCGAGCTGTTGGCCAAGCTGGCGGTTTCGCGAGAGCTCGCCATTGCAGGTGAGCGTCAGATCTCCGACGCCGGCGAGCCCCAAGAACGTAAGGGGGTTCGCGCCAAGGGCCACGCCTAGGCGCGCGACCTCGGCGAGGCCTCGTGTCATCAGCGACGCCAAAGCCGACGCGCCGAGGCCGAGCCCAGCTGCCGCCCCGCAGGCGACGGCGATGACGTTCTTCAGGGCCCCTCCGAGCTGGACACCGATGACGTCGTCACTGGCGTACACTCGAAAGAGCGGGGAATGCAGGATGGTTTGCACTTGGCGCGCCGTCTCGATGTCGGCCGCCGCAAGGCTGACGTCCGCCGGCAGTCTGGACGCCAGATCCTTCGCGAAGCTCGGACCGGAGAGATACGTCGCGCTCCCCGCATGATCGGGTAGCGTCTCGGCGAGTACGTCGCTCATCAGCGCGAGGCTGCCTTCCTCGATGCCTTTGGCAGTGGAGGTGATGAGCGCCCCTCTCGGAAGATGTGGAGCAGCCTGCTTGGTGACCGAGCGCATGAAACCCGAGGGCACCACGAGCAGCACCAGGTCTGCGTCTTGCAATGCCGTCGCCATGTCGTTCGTGAAGAGCACCTCGGGAGGCACCGGAAAGCCCGGCAGATAGGTTGCGTTCTCGCCTTTGCGCGCAACCTCCTCGGGAAGGCCTTCGTCGTAGGCCCAGACGCGCGTGCGGTGACCCAGACTGGAGCAGTGAAGTGCAAGCGCGGTGCCGAAAGCCCCCGCTCCGAGAACGCTGACGTCTGTCATGGAGATCCTTCCTAGAGACGAGCGAAGAAGATAACGCGCGCGCGCCACGAACGGAAGAGCCTAGGAATCGTTTTGACCCCCTTGCGACCGAGATTGCGGTCACTATGCTCGGTGAAGAACGGGGCGTGGCGTTTCGCCCGCCCTTTGAACCCGCCCGGGAGCGAACAGCCTCGGGCCGTTAGGAGTACACAATGCATCCAGGTTTCTATTATCAATGGAAGCGATCTCAGGAAGATCGCGGCGGCGAGGAACGGGCTTCGGCCTGCGGGCGCGAAGGCTGGCGACGGCACGGGCGTTCACACGGGCGTGCCGGGTATCAGGCGTCGGGCTTTGGAGTTCGTCGGCCCCTTCGTCACATGGCGCACAAGCTCGACCTCGACGACGAGCAGATCGACACGCTGGCGGGCATCCTGAACGTGCTCAAGACCGAGCAGGCCCAGGCCCGGCTCGATGAGCAGCGAAGCATCGCAGGCATTGCCGATTCGGTGGAACGCGACGACTTCGACAGGGTTGCCGCGGCCGAAGCGCTGAGCGCGCGTGTCGAGGCTGCCGAGCGTCTCAAAGAGGAAGTGCTGACTACCTTGGAGAAGACTCACGAGATGTTGGATCCGGAGCAACGCAAACGCTTGGCGTACCTGCTGCGTTCCGGTCAGCTCACCATCTAGCCAGCGAACTGACCCGCGCCACTCAGGTCTGGCTCAGCTCCGCCTCGTGGACCTGAATCCAAACGAGCGTCGGAAAAGGCAGCGTCTTTCCGGTCCCGGTTCGGGGTACGACCCTGCGCCGGGTCGGAAAGACGCCTTTGCCGAAGGTCTGATGATCGCCGCAGTAATGTGACGCGTCGTGCGCATCCATTACATCGCGCAACAATC
>JBGUEF010000277.1:0-4806 GCA_041821485.1 Deltaproteobacteria bacterium | reverse complement strand
GCAGTCGCCTGCACTTCTGCGTGACTCAATGGGCCTTTCGAGATTCCGGCGGCTAGGTTCGAGATACAAGAGACTCCAAGAACGCGAAGCCCCATGTGACGCGCGGCGAGCACCTCCAGCACGGTGCTCATCCCCACCGCATCGGCGCCGAGCGTCTCGAGCATGCGAACCTCGGCAGGGGTTTCGTAGGCGGGCCCCAGCAAACCAGCGTAGACACCACGCTTGAGCTCGAACCCCAGGCCGTTCGCCACGCTGCTCGCCGTTTCGATGAGCGCCGGGTCGAACGCCGCGGTCATGTCGAGAAAACGTGGCCCGCGCTGTGCGTCGTTCTCACCCACGAGGCTGCTCGCTCCCGTGAGGTTGAGCTGATCCGTGATCGCCATCAGGTCGCCCTCCTCGAGCGCCGGCGAAATTCCTCCCGCTGCGTTGGTTACGATCAAGGTCTCGGCGCCGAGAACTGCCATCAATCGAACACCAAACGCGACCTCGTCTGGGGAGTTGCCTTCGTACAGGTGGGCGCGTCCCTGCATCGCGATGATCCGTTTGCCAGCTTTTTGCCCGGTGACGAGGTTGCCCGCATGCCCCGGCACGCTAGAGAGCGGCATGTGAGGGATTTCTCCGTAAGGGATCGCGCGGGCGCCCTCCAAGCGGTCGGCGTAGTCGCCGAGCCCGGAGCCGAGAACCATGGCGATGTCGACCTTTCCAGTCCGATCGCCAACGGCTTCTTTGGCTTGGTCGAGTGCCTCCATCATCGCCCCCGCATTGTACGCTACCTCGGCTATAGTGCCTGCCGGATGCCGAGACGAGTCGCCATCACCTGTTTGATGCTGTTGCTCGCCTGCTCTGGCAGAGGCGCCGACGGACCCGCGAGCGAGACGGCTCGTGAAGTCTCGGAGACCGACGAGGTCCCGAGCGTCGTCGAGCCGCCCACCCTGGTGTCGATCGTGCCCATTGCAACGGCGGAGGAGGTCCCGCGTGATTGCTCCAATCCCGTCGAAGAGTCTTGCAACGCGATCGACGACGACTGTGACGGCGTGATCGACGATGGCTGTGGGTACGGCACAGGCCTCATGCAGGTCACCGCATCGTGGGACACCGGTGCAGATATCGATCTGTACGTTACGGGCCCGCTCGGGGACACGCTGAGCTTCCAGCGGCTGTCGACCCCCTCCGGCGCGCGGGTGGATCACTCCGGACGAGGCGAATGCGTCGGCGAGATGCCGAACCCGCAGATCGAAAACATCCGGTGGGTCGGCACGCGCCCGATGGACGGTATCTACGAGGTCGAAGTCCACTATTGGGGTGAGTGCGTCGGCAGCGGCGGTCCGACCAACGTGACCATCTCGGTTGCAGTTGGGCGTCGAATCGCGGGTCAGTACCGCCACAGCTTGCTGCCCGGCGAGCGGATTCGCGTCGTCCGGTTCGTCGTCCAATGAGAGTCCGCCGGGACGGTGCGCTCTTCGCCCTATGCCTGACCCTACAAGGATGCATCATCGGCGGGGTAGCCGTGGCCGCACGGTCCGGCGGTTCGCCATCCACGATCGTCGCCGGGTTGGCACTGTGCTTCGTTCCATACGCGGGAGTCATCCACTTCTCCCGTTCCGTGATCAGCAAGCGAGTCCTCGACCGGCTTGCGATCGGGACGGCGCTGCTCTTTGGCGGAGCTTTCTTGCTGGCACCACCCCTCCTGTCAGACGACCTCTATCGCTATCTCTGGGAGGGGCGGCTTTGGCTCGAAGGGTTCAACCCCTATCGAATGGCTCCCGATGATCCGGGGTTGGCGCACCTTCGCGACGACCTCTGGGTCCACATCAACAACAAACCACTGGCCACCATCTATCCGCCGCTTTCGCAGCTCATTTTTGTGGCCGCACAGTGGCTCGGAGGGAAAGTCTGGACGCTCAAGCTCTTGGCCCTGGCCGCCCATGTGTTCTCGGTCGTGGTCGTCGCACGCCTCAGCACGGTTCCGAAGGCATCTCTGGCGCTCGCCCTCAATCCCTTGCTGCTCAGCGAAGCGGCGCTCAACGGTCATTTCGACATTCTGTGCGGTGCTGCGTTGCTCATCACCGCCTGGGCCCTGGCGCAGCATCGCTTCCTGCAAGCTGGCATCGCCGCCTGCGTCGCAGTCGGGCTCAAAATGGTGGGGCTCGTCGTTCTCCCGCTGTTCGTCCGGCGGCCCAAGGCCTTGGCCGCGACTGGGTTAGGCTCGGCGCTATTGCTCGCGCCCATCGTCTGGTCGCGGGCACCCGTGGATCCAGTCTCCGGTGCAGGACAGTTCGCCACTCGCTGGCGCGGCAACGAGAGCCTGTTCGCGTTGGTCGATCAGTTGAGCCGGCAACTATGGGAGTCGGATTCTGCTGATCTGATCGCGCGCTCGGTCGTGGCGGCCGCCTTGCTCGCGCTTTGCGCCCTGGCCGTGTACCGCCGCCTGCCTCCGTTGCAGGCGACCCGCGCGCTCGTCTGGGCGCTCCTGCTCCTGTCGCCACAGGTCCATCCCTGGTACCTGGCGTGGCTTCTACCGCTCGAGGTCGCCGCCGCCGGCGCCGCCGGCCTGGTCTGGAGCGCGGCGGTGCTGTGTGCCTATGCGCCACTCGACCTCTGGGTCGCCGAAGGTGTCTGGGTGATGCCGCCCTCGGTGCAGATCTTCGAGTATTCGCTCGTAGCCCTCGCCCTGATCCTCGATCCGCAGCGTCCGAGCTTCCGTATGCCTAGGCTTCCGGGGAGATTTCCAGCGTGATTCAGCGGGTTTAACGCAGTATCATGCTTCGGCCTCCGGAGGGCTCGGTTTTGGCTTGCAGGGTGGGCGCGAGCCCTTAGACTACGCGCCCCTGAATCCCAGGGACAGACGGATTCACCATGTACGCGGTCATTCAAACAGGCGGAAAACAGTATCGGGTTGCCGAGGGCGACACGATTCGCGTCGAAAAACTAACGGGCGATGTCGGCTCCAAAGTGGAGTTCACCGATGTCCTGATGGTCGGTGGCGAGAAGGTCGAAGTAGGCAAGCCGCACGTCGGTGGAGCCAAAGTCACGGCCGAGATCGTAGCGCAGGACCTCGCCAAGAAAATCATCGTCTTCAAGATGAAGCGCCGGAAGGGCTACCGGAACCGTCGCGGTCATCGGCAGCCATACACCGAGCTCCGCATCAACAGCGTGAAAGGCTAGGGGAGCGCCATGGCACACAAGAAGGGTCAGGGCTCATCCCGCAACGGCCGCGATTCGAAGCCGCAGTACCGCGGCGTCAAGGTTTTCGGTGGCCAGGCGGTCCCCGCAGGCAGCATCCTGGTCCGCCAGGTCGGCCAGACGTTCCACCCCGGCACAAACGTGGGTGTGGGCAAGGACTACACGCTGTGGGCCAAAGTGGACGGCGTGGTGACGTTCGAGCGACGTGGCCGAACTGGTAAGCGCGTCAGCGTCTATCCCGCCGACAACTGAGCGACTCCTTGCAGGAGCGCTTCCCCCCGCCCGAGTTCGACTCCCCCACGGGGAGCGTCTTTCCGCCACCCGCCGGGCGTAGAGTCTACTGCAACCGCAATCTGAGGCTCGATCAGGTCAAAGCCGTTGGCTTCGACATGGACTACACGCTTGCGATCTATCGCCAGGCGGAGATGGATCGGCTCAGCATCGAAGCGACCGTTCGCAAGCTGGTCGATCGAGGCTACCCCGAAGAGCTCCTCTCGATGCAGTACCGGACCGACTTCCCGATCCGGGGGCTATTGATCGATCGGAAGCTCGGCAACGTGTTGAAGATGGACCGCTACCGGTACGTCAAGACGGCCTACCATGGGTTCCGGAGGCTCACTCGGGAAGAGCGCCGCCGGGCATACCACACCCGGCGGCTTCGTCCCGGCACCGGGCGTTACCACTGGGTCGACACCTTGTACTCGCTGTCCGAGGTGGCGGTGTACGCCGCGGTCATCGAGCATCTCGAGACCCATGGACGAACGCTCGACTACGGGCAGCTCTTCTCCGACGTCCGCGAATGCGCCGACCTCTCCCATCAGGACGGCTCGATCCTCGACGCGGTGCTCGAGGACCTGCCTCGCTACGTCGACCGTGACCCGAACCTCGGGCAGCTGCTCCACAAGCTTCGCAGCGCCGGCAAGCGCGTGTTTCTCTTGACGAACTCCGGCCCCGAGTACACCGATGCGATGATGTCGTACCTCTTGGACGACGGGCTCGACGAGTACCCGAGCTGGAAGAACTATTTTGACTACGTCTGCAGCGCCTCCCAAAAACCGGGCTTTTTCACCGGGAAAGCCCCCTTCGTCGAGGTCGAATCACAGGAAGAGACCCGGGACCTCTCACGCGGTCGCATGTACACCGGAGGCAACATCGGCGACCTCCAGCGAGCCCTGGGCTTTGTCGGCGACGAGGTGCTCTATGTCGGGGACCACATCTACGGCGATGTGCTCCGAGCCAAGAAGGAATCCACTTGGCGCACCGCGATGATCATCCAGGAGATGGACGATGAGCTCCGGGTTTTGCGCGAGCACTCGCCCAGCTTCGAGCGCGCCCACTCGCTCGAGCAGATGCGAGACGCCGTGCAGGACGAGCTCCGCGAGCACCAGGCGCGCCTCAAGAAGGTCGAACGCAAGCTGAACGACCACGAATCCGGCCCCGAGAGGGCTACCTGGGACGCCAAGCGCGTGCGCCACCGACGTTCGATCGACCGCTTGCGGGCTCAGCTCAAGGACCTCGATGCGGAGCGAGCGGCGCTGCACGAGGTGCTCGACGATGCGTCTCACCCCTTTTGGGGCTCGGTTTTCAAGGCGGGCAACGAGGTCTCGAGCTTTGGCAACCAAG
>JBGUEF010000276.1:0-4810 GCA_041821485.1 Deltaproteobacteria bacterium | reverse complement strand
GTGGTGGGTGGGGCCTCCGATTGGATGTTGGGGCTCGTGTCCTGTGCGAACGCGTTGCCCTCGAACAGAGCGGCGCACGTCACGAGCGCCGCGAGGAATGTATTGAATTGGTTCATTTTCCAATCTTTCTGGTGATGGGTTTTGCATACACCGTAGGCCATCAAGGCGAAAGCCTCCGATGGCCAAGAATAGGCAAGAAGGTCCGGTGCCTGCCTGCGCGATCTGGCAACAATTGACGATTTGTTGGCGGGCTCTTCGGTGTTGGGAAAGCCGAAACGCGGTCATCTTCGGGGACAGATTTTGAAGCTCTGCGCTCTGGAGGTTTTTTGATGTCCCTTCTCAACCCTGTGTTTTCCACCGAGAACGTTCGCTACCGCGATGGCAAGCGCTACGCCTGGTTCGTTTCTCTTCTCGTGCCGACGGTGCTCGGTTGCGGCCCGCTCTTTTACGCGCTGACGGGCTCGGTGGCATCGCTCTGGATTCCGGCGGCGATGGTGTACGGCATCATCCCGCTGCTCGATGTGCTTCTTGGGGAAGACCGCAACAACCCTCCGGAGGAGGTGGTGCCGCTTCTCGAGGCGGATGCGTACTACCGATGGGCGACCTATGTGCTGGTGCCCGTGCTGTGGCTCGCGTTTGTTGCGAACGCCTACTTCGTCGGCACGCAGGAACTTCCCTGGGTCGGTGTGCTCGCAATGGCGCTCAACACGGGGATCCTCTGCGGGTTTGCCGTCAACCTCGGCCATGAGCTTGGGCACAAGAAGTCGAAGCTCGAGCGGAACCTCGCGACCGCCGTGCTCTCGATGGGCGCGTACGGGCACTTCGCAATCGAGCACAACCGTGGCCACCACCGACATGTCGCGACACCTGAGGACTGCGCGTCGTCGCGTATGGGCGAGACGCTCTACGGCTTTGCGCTACGTGAGCTTCCGGGTGGGTTTCGCCGGGCCTGGATGCTCGAAGCGGGGCGGCTCGAACGACACGAGAAGCGCGTCTGGTCGTTCGAGAACGAGATCGTTCGGGCTGGGCTCATCACGGTTGCGGTTTCGGTGGCGCTCGTCGTCGCGTTCGGACCCATCATCATTCCCTACCTGCTCGCGACCTACTTCATTGGCGCGTTTCACCTGACGTTGGCGAACTACGTCGAGCACTACGGGCTGCTCCGGCAAAAGCGCGCAAACGGGATGTATGAGCGCTGTCAGCCGCATCACTCGTGGAACAGCAACCATACCTGTTCGAACTGGGCGCTCTATCATCTGCAGCGCCACTCGGACCACCATGCGAATCCGGGTCGCAGGTATCAGTCGCTTCGGCATTTCGACGGGGTGCCGACCTTGCCGAATGGGTATTTTGGGATGTTCCTGGTCGCCTTGGTGCCGTCGCTGTGGTTCCGGGTGATGGACCCGCTCCTGCTGGCGCATGCCGAACGGGACCCGCAGCGGATCAATTTCGACCCGAAGCGACGTGCAGCGCTGTGTGCGCGATATGAGCTCGAGGAGCTGGTCCCAGTTGAAGGAACCGCAGTCGCAGCTCGCGTGGCTGCCTGAGTTGGCCGGGAAGGCGTGCTCGCAAGCTCGTTGATTCGTAGAAGCGACCGCCATATCTTCCTCAACTACGAGGATGAGTGGTCTAGACAAACGAGGGCGTGAGGCGGGCGGCGAGAAGGCTCTCGATGCCGCGCATCTTCGACCGAGCATCCACCCGACCTATGCGAGGCTGCTCGCCGCGGAGTTGAAGCGACGCGGGTTTGCTGACGCGGACATCGTCGAAGGGACGCGGCTGGACTGGGCGCAGCTTCTCGAAGAAGACCGGTTCCTGAGCTTCGAACAGTTTCGCCGGCTGGCCCTGCGGGGCATGGAGCTGACCAGCGAAGGTTGGCTTGGGCTCGATGTCGGGCGCTCGACGCAGATTTCATCTCACGGCGCGCTCGGGTACGCGATGGTGGCCAGTGCGGATGTCGGGCAGGCGCTCGACCTTGCGGAGCGGTACTCGTCGCTTCGGCTTCAGATCACGCGGTTCTCAGTCGAGCGAGGGAATGGCCGTGTGCAGCTACGTATCGAAGACACGCTCGCTTGGGGGGATATCGACGAGTACATTCACTCGCACATCATTGGCGCGATTTGCGGGCTGCTCGAGACGGTGAGTGGAATGCCGCTGCCCGACACGCGCGTGGCGTTCACCTACCCTGCGCCGCCGTGGGCGAACGAGTATGCGACGCGTCTTCGGGGGGTGACGCTCGAGTTCGGTGCGTCCGCGAGCATGATTGACATGCCAGCATCGTTTGCATCGACCCCGTGCATCACGGCGGATGCGAGCGCGTGCCGGCAGGCCGTGCGCCTCTGCGAAAGGGCCGAGGCGCGCCACCAAAGCGATGGCGAAGCGGCGCAGAAGGTGCTCGACCGCCTGCTCGACCGGCAAGGCGACTACCCTAGCCTGAGTGAGATGGCGAAAGAGCTCTACATGTCGGACCGGACCCTGAACCGAAAGCTCAAGGCGCAGGGAACCTCTTATCAGATGCTCCTCGATGATGTGCGCCAGGAGCTCGCCGTTTGGTACCTTCGGCAAACCCAGATGTCCGTGGAGGCGATTGCGGAACGGCTCGGGTACCGGGACACGTCGAACTTCAGCCGGACTTGTAAGCGTTGGTTTGGGGTGACGCCGCTGGCGATTCGAGGGGGATGAGGTTGCCGATCTCGTGAGGAAGGGCGGAGATCTGCAGCAACGTTGGCAGCAGGCAACTGCGCTTGTTAGCCTGACGGAGGGTTCTTCTCCAGGAGGGTTTATGAGAGACGAAAAGACGTCCGCGGTGGCGAAGATGGAGCTGGCAGGTTCATCGCTGCGCGCGTCGATTGAGGACGGCCGTATGGGGACACGGGAGATGTTTGCGGGGCTACGCGCCGAAGAGCGCAACGCGCTTGCCGCCGACGTTTGGGACGCTGGTCTTCGTGCGGTCGCCAACGAGGCGAAAGAACCGCGGAAGCCAATCCGCTTGAGCACGATTCCGCCGTCGAGTTGGTAACGAGGCGGCGGGCATCGGTGTGCTACCGAGAAAGAATCTCGTAGACCATCACGAACGCTGCGCCTACGGAAACTGCGAGCAGGCCGAAGCCGATGATGGCCCGCGCGGAGCGAGGTTTGGGTTTGCCGGCCAGGTCGAGGAGGAGGAGCGCGCTGGCCAAGCTGAGCGCCATGATGGCCGTGGCGGTCACGGAGCCGGCCGACAGCGAGCCGAACCCGCCTACGAGGAGAAAGATGACGCCGAGCCACATCACGGCTTGGCGGAATCGGTTCGGCGCTGACACAGTGGGGAGACTACCGAAGGTGGTTTCGTATCGGCAAGCAAGAAACCGCGCGCTGCCGTATCGCCTACGCGCGGCCGGCGGCCACTTCCTGAAGAAAGCGGTACAGCTCGACCATCACTGCGGTGTCGTGCTGGCAGTATGCTGCCAGTTGCCACCGAAGGCCGGCCCGCTGCTCGGCCGGCAATTCCTCAGGCCGGCAAAGCGCTTTCTCCAAGAGCGACGAGGCGACCTGCCCGTCTGACACCTCGAGGTCGTCGTACGCCATCTCGGGAAGCAAGGCCGGGACCACGTTCTTGATGCTGAAGCTTCCGCGGAACTCTGGATGGTAGAGATGATTCCGAACGATGGGAAGCAGGTCTTCGACCTTGTCGCGCGCGTCGAGCAAGGCAGCCGCGTGCTCGGGTGACGCCTCCGCAAGAATGCCCAGGCACTCCTTCTCAAACGGCGCGTTCCAAGCAAGCACCGTCGCCGCGCCATCCAATGCTGGGACGAGCGCCTCGGCGACACCGGGACGCGGGTCGCCCTCCCCGTCTGCGAGATACGCGCGATGGGAAACTTCGCCGTCCTCGCTGAGCGTGTGCACGCTGAACTGAACGGGGACCTTGCCGAAGGGGCTGCAGCCGATCCACTGGGGCAAGGCGGGAGCGATGGTTTCGAAATCGAGCATCGCGATGGGGTAGCGGTACGTGGCGAGAGCGGTGCGGAGGCCGGGCTCGACGACCATCTCGTTGCGGAGGACGGCTGCCCGATGGCGCGTTTGAATTCCGTTGAGCGGGAAGTCGCTTGGGATTTGGCCGACGGTTTCGATGCCTTCATCGTGGAGCTCGCCGAGCTGCTTTGCGCCGATGCGATGCAGGTCCTCGATGGCGTGGTCGGGCAGAGGGGCGTTGCAGCGGGCGAGGAAGGGGCACTCGTAGGGCGAGGTGCAGTGGGGCCCGGGTGCCACATCGGGGAGCGGACCTTCGAGCATCCGCAACTGTGTGCGGGCTTCGTCGGCGATTCCGGCGCGGAGCTCGGCCACGGCGTCGGTGATGTCGGCCCTGATGAACAGCGGACCCTGGTCGGGGTGCTGGTGCGCGCGGTTGAGGTGCATGAGCTCGACGCGGGTGACCGGGAGGCCGGCTCGTTCGACGACGTGGGCCTGCACGGCGGCGTCGGGGATGTGCTGAGGCTTGACCTTGGTGGTGGCCTTGACCTCGGTGAGCACCCAGCCGTCGCCTTCTTTCGAGAGGGCGTCTACCGCGACGAAGATCCGGTCTTCGAGGAAGGAGGCTTCAAGGATGACGGGCGCGCCTGCGGCGATGGCTTTGCGGGTGGCATCGACGGCGGCTTGAAGGCGGCGGTAGTCGAGGTCGATGAGGGTGGCGTTTGGGAATTCCTGGCGGGCGCGTTCGCCGACGCGGTTGCCCATGTCGAAGATGGCTTCAAGGCCGGCGTCGGGACGGAGCTCCGGGGCGCGCGGCTCGTGGACTTTCCACCAGAGTTGGCGCGGGCATTGGAGGCCGGCG
>JBGUEF010000275.1:0-4869 GCA_041821485.1 Deltaproteobacteria bacterium | reverse complement strand
GCCCCCGGTTCAATCGTTGAGCGCTCACCTTTCGCGCGAACGAGAAGCACAGCCGCGACCGGGACATGGTTATCCGCGCCGCCAACGAGTCACTGAAGCGAACCAAGGCAGCGGGAAGGGCCTGACCTCGATTGCGCGCCGTGAATCGGAGTCCAGTTGGTCGTGCGACGGCCACCCCTTTCCAGCCTCAACCTGGGAAGGTTCCTGTTTCCAGCCTCAACCTGGGAAGGTTCCTGTCGCTGTGTGCGTTGCAACTAGTTGGAAGGACTTGGTTTGTGGAGGTGCAGCCTGTCCCCCAAAGCTTGGGCTGATCATTCACACGCAGCTGTAGCGCCATGGTAACTTCAGAACCAGAAGCTGCGAGAAACTGTAGGAAGACGGCTTGAAGATTGCAATCGTCGGTGGCGGCAGTGCCGGGCTCGTGACCGCTCATCTGCTGGACGGGTCGCACGACGTCACCATTTTCGAGAAAGCGCCGATCCTGGGCGGCCATGTACGCACCCTCAATCGCAACGTAGAGTGTGATCTTGGGCCGGGGTTGATCCTGGATGCGGGTGTCATCGAGTTCGAACGGCGCAACTTTCCGACGCTGATGCGTTTGTTCGACTCTCTTGGCTGCGTGACGCGACCGGTCCCCGGCAACACGACCTTCTGGACCCATGATGGGGTGCACCACCTCTCGCCCGGCGCGATGAAGCGGTCTCCGGGCTCGCTTCGGGAGCGGCTGAGGCAGTTCATCGACTTGCTCGAGCTTCGCATGCGAGAGGTTCGGTTCAACCGAAGAACCTCCTTGTCCGAGGCCTCGCTCGACAGACTCACGCTCGGGGATCTGCTCACCGATGCGGACATGGATCGCTGGGCCGCACTGCTCGCCACGTACGCCTATTCGATCCCCTACGAACGGGTACGGCAGATGCCCGCGGGCCTCACGATCCCGATGCTGCGCGCCTTCGAGCATGCGGAGGCGTGGGTGAGCCTGCGCGGCGGGTCTTGGGACTACCTGGGTCGAATCGTCGAGAGCCTCTCGGGTACGGTGCACACCGATGCTAACGTGGCCCGGGTGGCGCGCGGCGAGAGCGGGGTGAGGGTACACATGGCCTCGGGAGAGGCGCGACACTTCGACAAGATCGTGTTTGCTGCGCCTCCAGACCAAACTCTGGCGTTACTCGAAGATCCCACCGAGGCCGAGCGCCGCCGCTTTGCTGCATGGCGCGCGAACCATATCCACACTCTCGTACACCACGATCGAAGCCTGTACAGCCGGCGGGGGCTGGAGCTGATGACCGAGTTCGACGTGATCGAGACTGGGCCAGGCAAGGGGGGCTACAACTGCTACCTGAACGCCCTGTGCGGTGTGCCCGAGAGCGAGGAGCGCGCCTTCGGACTCGCCTTCGGAATCGACTCCTGGATCGACCCGGCGAAGCTGGTCCTCCGACAGGAGCACCACACGCCCGACTACACGGTGGAGTCGCAGCGCTGGCGCCACGAAGTGTCGGCCACCAACGGCGAGAACCATACTTTCCACGTCGGTGCATGGCTCGGGGACGGGCTCCAGGAGGGCGCGGTCACCTCGGCTGTCGCCGTCTCTCAGCTTTTGGGCGGCGCCTCGATTCCATGAGCGCTACAGGAAGGTGTCTCCGGTGAGCTGTCCGTAGAGGTTTGATCCGGTCCAGATCGTCCCTGCGAATCCTGCATAGCCAGAGCTGGCATTGCAAAAGTAGAGCCCTGGAACCGAGCTCTTCCAACTCAGCCGCGACGCGCCCATGTTTGCGGGCGTCATGCTCGATCCGTAGGAGTTGCCCCGAGGGCTGTTGACGTATCGCTCGTTGGTCGTGGGGCTCCCGAGCATCTTGAACACCATGTGCTCGCGAAGGTTCGGCACGTAGTCGCGCTCCACCACGTCAAGGATCGCGTCGAAGATGGTGCGCTTCGCGAGGTTGTACTGCTTCCGATTCGAGAAGTGGAGGTTCTTGAAGCGCTCGTAGTTGGCCACGGTGAGAAACTCGATGATCTGCTTCCCGGCCGGACAGTCGGACCGGTCCTCGGTGAGCAAGGTCGGCACGGTGACCGCGAAGCTCGGTTTGGAGTAGTCCCCGCGCTCGAGCATTGCTTCGAAGGCGACGTTCAGATTGGGCTCGTCGGTATGGAACAGATTCGACCGACCGAAACCGTGGTCTCGTAGGTCGAGCCCCTCGACCACGCAGTAGGCCATGAAGTTTGAAGACGAGTACTCGTACAGGAGCTGGTTGCGGACGCGGCTCGAGAATCGCTCTACGCCCACCATCTCGGCCACGCGTCGTGGATCCATGTTCGCCACGACCTCGGCCGCGTGGAGCTCGTGGACCGGTCCGGTGGCGACGCCGTCGTCGTCGACCTCCTCAGCTATCACCCCGTTGACCCGATTCCCATTCAGCAAGACGCCGGTCACTCGTTGCCTCAGCCGCACCTCGCCGCCGTGCTCTCGAATGGTCGCGACCAGGGTCTCGATCACATGCTCGAAGTGGTGGGTCGGGTAGTAGGCGCCGTCCATGTAGCCGGTGAACAGTGCCACCCAGGCGAAGAAAGAGAGCTTGTTCGGTGGCAACAGGAAGTCTGGCCACTGCAGCGCGAGCAGAGTCTGCGCTTCGAGTGGGAGCTCGAAAGCGTCAAACACGTCCTGGAGTGTGGCGTTGCGGTGCCGCACGACCCGGCGCAAGCGATGGAGCCGTGGGATCATCCGCAGCGTGCGGGGCGTCGGAGGGAGAGAGTCGAGCTCGCGCTCCACCTGCCGTACCTCTTCCAAGAAGGCGCGGCACCGATCGGCGTCCCGTGGAAACAACTCGGCGAGGCGGGAGGCCAACATGTCCCAGTCGTTCGGGATATCCAGCGCATAGCCGGGCATGCGCATGCGATCGAAGCCATTGCTGTCAAGGCGCCCGAAGGTGACCTCATCCTCGAGCTCGAGCTTGCGCAGAAAGCGGCCGACCGTGTCGTTGGGACCGCAGTTCCACACGTAGTGGAACTGCGCGTTGAAACGGTACACGTCGGGGGCGTGACCGAAGCTGAAGGTGTGACCGTAGCCGCCCGGCGCCGAGTGGGCCTCGAGCACGGTCACTCGTTTGCCTGCTCGCGCCATGAGAGCACCAAAGGCGAGCGCAGACAGCCCACTTCCGACGATCAGGTAGTCCGGCCTCATCGCGTCTCCAGGGCGGAGGGTATCGCCGTCGGGCATTGATGACACTTTCCGATGGTACGACGTAACAACCAAGAACCCCACCTGGCAAGCCACACGATGCACGCTCCGGAGGGCGCTGGCGCGCGCGCCTCCCACGGTTCAACCCTGGTCGGGTTGTTGGGTTGTTCTAACTTCTCGCACTCGGCCATCGCCGGTCTGGTGGAGGAGCGTGGATGGAGACGACTGTCGCCGTACGACGCCATCGGAGCGATCCCCGCCATCGCGTACCGCCTTGCGCCTCAGAGCATCGTCCATAGCTGGGTGGAGGTTCTGCACGACGGGAGATGGATCAACTTGGAGGGGTTCATTCTCGATGCGGGCTACCTCGATGGCGTGCGATGTCTCTTCCCGGAGGCGCGTGGCGACTTCTGCGGGTATGCGATCGGCACCCCGAAGATCGAAGCGCCACCCGTCGAATGGACAGGCGGCGACACCTACATTCAGAAGACCGGCATCGACCACGATTTCGGTGTATTCGACTCGCCTGACGCGTTCTACGAGAAACACGGGGCCAACCTGTCCGGTCTCCGCCGTCTGTTGTTCGTCTGGATGGTGCGGCACATGATGAACGCGACGATCGGGCGCATCGGGACGCCTCCACGACTGGCGCAGTCTTTGCCCTAGCGTGGCGCGCGCCGTTTCTCGACTCGTTGACCTGAGGTTGACGTGGCGATGTGGAATTCGGATTCAGTCGCCCCGACTAGTGATGTCAACGAGTTGAGTGACTAGGGGCATGCCACCCCGTCCTCGACTGCGTGCCATCGCACGTAGCTAAAGCATCCACCCGTGGCGCTAGGGCGCCAGTCGGTGAACTCAATATCCCAGAGCGCGTCATCATCGGTCGTGTGGAGGCAGCTGTGGAAACCGACAATTCGTCTTGGCACTCCATCGCAGGCGAACGTTTCGCTCAAGAAGATATGGAAGTCTGCAGGCGCGGTCGAAGCACACGGTGCGCGCACCCATTCGGTGAGGGTGGGAAAGACGGGGCGCACATTAATGTCGAGTTGGCAGACGCTGTCCGCGGCGGCCTGGTTTTCTTCGAGGCTGTTGTAGAGTGCTTGAGTATCTCCGCGCGCGAGGCAGACGCCGGCGCTCACACAGTCGACGACGGCCGTCTGCCCGGGTGGTTTGCTGAACTCCACCGTGTCGCATTCGCAGCGATGGGATGTCGCGCCCGTCTTGCGGCAGAGCGCCTCAGCTCCGCAAGGGTTTGAGGCGCACGGGTCGGGCAGGACACAGATCGCGTCACTGCCCTCGTTCGCCCAGCCCTCAGGGCAAGCACATGTCGTGTCGCACGTAGCCCCGGCCACGCCGCATGCATCCGTGCCCACGACGGTTCGCTCGTAGGCGAAGCTGCTCGCCGCAACCGTTCCCCAATCCGAAAACACGACGTCGTAGAAGAGGTCCTCGCTCGTGAGCCAGAGGCACAGGTCTGCGTCGACGATGTTCTCGCCGATGCCGTCGCCCACGCCACCACCGCCACCGCCTGAGAATAGGGCGGTGATCGTCTTGAAGTCGCCCGGGGCCGTAGCCGCAGCGCAGGTCGATAACGCCCAGAGCGTGCCCTCGGGTGACACTGCGCTATTGGCTGCGAGCTCACTCGCCGAGTTGTAGATCCCCTTCACTCGACCCCTCGTGAGACACACCCCGGGTAC
>JBGUEF010000274.1:0-4872 GCA_041821485.1 Deltaproteobacteria bacterium | reverse complement strand
GCGGAGGGTTTTCGGCGGATCACGTACTACCTGGACCGGCCGGATGTAATGGCGCGGTTTACGACGCGCATCGAGGCTGACCGCGCGAAGTATCCCGTCTTGCTCTCCAATGGGAACCGGGTCGGGGAGGGCGAGCTTCCGGGTGGGCGCCACTGGGTTCAATGGGAGGATCCGTTTCGCAAGCCGAGTTACCTCTTTGCCTTGGTCGCCGGAGACCTAGTCTGTCATCGCGGGACCTTCACGACTGCGTCGGGGCGTGACGTGGCGCTCGAGATCTGGGTGGAGGCTGAGAACGCGGACAAGTGCGAGCACGCGCTGGCGTCCCTTCAAGCCGCGATGAAGTGGGACGAGCACACCTTCGGACTCGAGTACGACCTCGACATCTACATGATCGTCGCCGTCAACGATTTCAACATGGGCGCTATGGAGAACAAGGGCCTGAACATCTTCAACTCGAAGTATGTGCTCGCCAAGCCGTCGACTGCGACCGACGATGACTACGAAGGCATTGAGAGCGTCGTCGCGCACGAGTATTTCCACAACTGGACGGGCAACCGGGTGACTTGCCGCGACTGGTTTCAGCTCACGCTCAAGGAGGGGCTCACGGTCTTTCGCGACCAGGAGTTTTCGGCGGACATGACCTCGCGGGCGGTGCAACGCATCAAGGACGTGACGCGGCTTCGAACCGCGCAGTTTGCCGAAGACGCCGGCCCGCTCGCGCATCCGATTCGGCCGGAGTCGTATGTCGAGATGAACAACTTCTACACGGCGACGGTGTACGAGAAGGGCGCGGAGGTGGTGAGGCTCTACCAGACGCTCCTCAGCCGGGAAGGGTTTCGCAAGGGGCTTCGGCACTACCTGGACACGCATGACGGCTGCGCGGTCACCTGCGACGACTTTCGCCAGGCGATGGCGGACGCAAACGGCGTGGACCTCAGCCAGCTCGAGCGCTGGTACTTCCAGGCCGGAACCCCCGCCGTGCGTGCGCACGCGGCCTGGGACGAGTCTGCAGGCACCTATGCGCTCACGCTCGCCCAGTCGCAGCGCGCCTTTCCGGAAGAGCCCGAGCCTTTGCCGCTTCCGATTCCCATTCGGGTGGGTTTGCTGGGCGCGGACGGGAATGACATCGCCGGCACGGCCCGCACCCTCGAGCTCACTCAGGCCGAGCAAACCTTCACCTTCGAGGGCCTGTCGGAGCCTCCGGTCGCCTCGATTGGGCGGGGCTTTTCAGCCCCGATCCGGCTGGAGGTCGAGCGCAGCCACGAGGAGCTGGCCTTCCTGATGGCGCACGACTCCGATGCCTTCAACCGATGGGAAGCTGGCCAGGAGCTATCCAAGCGAGTCCTGCTCGGGCTGGTGGAGCGAGCCCTCGAAGGCCGCTCGCTCGAGCTCGACGAGGGGCTGGTCGACGCGTTTCGCAAAGTGCTGTCCGATCCGAGCCTCGATGGGTCGATCAAGGCGCTCACGCTGGCGCTTCCCTCGGAGGAGCTGCTGGCCCAGGAGCTGGACCTCGTCGACCCGGACGCGGTGCACCGAGCAAGACGCTTCGCCATCCGAGAGCTCGCAGCCGCGCTCCGCGACGACCTCACGCGCACGTACGAGGAACACGCGCACGGCACGGACGCGATCGACAAAGCCCAGATTGCCCGCCGACGCATCAAGAACCGCGCGCTCCGCTACCTCGTCGCGCTAGAGGAGCCCAAGACCACCGCGATGGCCATGGAGCAGTTCGGTGCCGCCACGGGCATGACGGACTACGAGGCCGCGTTCATGAGCCTGGTCGACCTGGTCTCGCCCGAGACCGACCGCGCGATCGACGCCTTCTACCAACGATGGAGGGAAGACCCCCTCGTCCTGGACAAGTGGTTTCGTATGCAGGCCATGTCGAGCACGCCTGCGGCCTTCGACCGTGTGGTCGCCCTATCGAAGCATCCAGACTTCACCCTCGGCAATCCAAACCGCGCCCGCTCCCTGCTGTACGCGTTTGCCGCAGGCAACCCCGTCGGTTTCCATCGAGCAGACGGCGCGGCGTACCGATTCGTGGCCGACCAGATCCTCGCGCTCGATGCGCTCAACCCTCAGGTCGCCGCCCGCATCGTCTCGAGCTTCAACCAGTGGAAGCGCTACGAGCCCGGCAGAAGCAGGCTGATGAAGGCGGAGCTCGAACGCATTGCGTCGCGGCCCGGGATCTCCAAGGATGTCGCCGAGATCGTCGAACGAGCCTTGGAGAGATAGCGCGCATGTCCTCGGATTCCATGATCCTCACGGTGGCCAACCGCTTGGCCTACCATCCCCCTTTCGATCGGCTCGAGCCCGAGCTCCTCGACCGCCTCGCGCGCGGCATTCGCATTCGGTACCTGGAGGCCGATGAGATTGTCTTCGAGGAGGGGGATGACCCGAGGCCTGAGTTCTACGTGGTCGTGAAGGGCGAGGTCGCCGTAACTTCCCTGGTCGATGGCAAGGCGGTGCTCATCGATGTGTGCGATGAAGGCGACATCTTCGGCGTGCGGGCGTTGCTTGCGGATAGGCCGTACGCCGCGCGCACGCAGGCCAAGGACGACACGCTCCTGTACGTGCTCTCGAAGAAGGCTCTCGAAGAGCTCCTTCACGAGGCGCCCCGGGTGGCGATGTTCTTTGCCGCCGACTTTGCGTCCGATATGCCGCAGCCGATGGACAGCAATCGGCTCGAGGCTGTGCGAGCCGCGCGGCGTCACGAGAGGGCAAGCGACACCGGTGATGATGTGCGCCGCGTGGACCCCGTGCGCGACGTGCTGACCTGTGCTCCCAACACGACGATCCGCCACGCCGCGTCGCTGATGACCAAGCGCAATGTCGGCTCGATCCTGATCGTCGACGAAGAGCGAAAGCCGATCGGCATCGTGACCGACTCCGACCTCCGCTCGAAGGTCGTCGGCCAGGGGCGTGATGTGTCGGGGCTCATCTCCGAGATCATGAGCTCGCCGGTGCTCACCGTCGATGACCAGACCACGCTGTCCTTGCTCATCGCGACGGTCATGAAGAAGCACCTTCACCACTTCGCGGTCACCGAGGATGGGACCGCGGAAACGCCGGTGACCGGAATCGTCTCCGAGCACGACATCTTGAAGACGCAAGGCAGCCACCCGACGGTGATTCTGACGGAAATCGGCCGGGCCACGACCAAAGCGAAGCTGCGAGCGCTCCGCGACCAGGCCGAGGAGCTGCTCCGCCAGTACCTCGAGGACGAGGTCGGGATGGGGTTCCTCTCGAACATGATTTCGGAGATCAACGACACGCTCATTCGGCGGGCGATCGGATTGTCACTCCAGGAGCTTGCCGACCGGGGCATGGAGCCGCCCGTGGCGTTTTGCTGGTTGGCGCTCGGGAGTGAGGGGCGCGAAGAGCAGCTTCTGCGCACCGATCAGGACAACGCCATCCTCTACGCCGACCCGGGTGAAGACGACGACGGGGCGGCCGAGCGCTTCTTTCTGGAGCTGGGAACGCTCGTGGTCGACATCCTGGTGGAAGCCGGTTTTGAGCGGTGCCCGGGCGATATCATGGCGAGCAACCCGAAGTGGAACCAGCCGCTCAGTTCCTGGAAGCGCCTCTTCTCGGAGTGGATCCACGAGCCCGAAAACATCGCGGTGATGCACACCAACATCTTCTTCGATTTCCGCCCCGTGTACGGGGACACCGTGCTTGCCGCCGAGCTCAAGAGTCACATCTTCGAGCGGATCAAGGTCGACCGCTCCTTTCTTTCGTTCTTCGCGAAGAACGCCACGCGGAACCCACCGCCCCTGAGCTTCTTTCGCAACATGATCGTCGAGCGCACCGGCGAGCATCGTGACGCATTCGACATCAAGGCCAGGGCGATGATGCCCCTGGCCGACGCGGCGCGCGTCCTGGTGTACGACCTCGGCATCGACATCTACGGAAGCACCGCCGAGCGCTGGCAGCGTATCGGGGAAACCCATGAGAAGCTCGCGCGGCTTTCGGGCGAAGCGGGGATGGCCTACGAGATCTTGATGCGCATCCGCGCCCTCGAAGGCCTCAGCCGAGGCACCTCAGGGCGATACGTCCACATCAAGGAGCTCAACAAGCTCGAGCGGCAAACGGTTCGCAACACCTTCTCGGTCGTCAAG
Organism: Deltaproteobacteria bacterium; assembly: GCA_041821485.1. Taxonomy (GTDB): domain Bacteria; phylum Myxococcota_A; class Polyangia; order Polyangiales; family Houyiibacteriaceae; genus SG8-38. The sequence goes on along the minus strand of JBGUEF010000274.1, from coordinate 751 downwards.
GACGTGCAGTTGATGTTGACGTCGAGGTACAGAACGGATTTCATACGCTGAGGTTCGATTGCTTCCAGATTTTCTCAAACGTCTGTTGACCGGAGGCTCTGCGGCAGCCGACGCGGAGGCTTGGCCGGAACCCCTGCGCGAGTACATGTCGAAACGGAGCCGGCCGCCCAGGGACAAGGCCTTGACTGAAGTCCGGTTCGTCGTGTTCGATAGCGAAACCACGGGCCTCGACCTCTCGAAGAACCAGCTCTTGTCGATTGCCGGTGTCGGCATGCTCGGGCCTGACGTTCAACTCGACGACACCTTCGGCGCGATGATCGTTCAGTCCCATGTCGGTGGCTCCGACGCTGCCGTGATCCACGGCCTGATCTCCCACGACCTCGCGGACGGGCTTCCCGAAGGCGAGGCCGCGGCCCGTTTCCTGGCGTTTGCCGGCGACGCGGTGCTGGTGGCGCATCACGCGGCGTTCGACATGCGCATGCTCGAAAAGGCGATCGCGCCGTACCGAGGCGCCAAGGTCTGGAACCCCTCGGTCGACACCGCGCAGCTGGCAAAGCGCGTCGAGGACGGGACCATGACATCGAACCAGCCGAGGGGCGCAGACCCGCGTAGCGTCTACCAACTGGACAGCCTCGTCGAACGCTATGGAATCGATATCCCCGAGCGACACACGGCGGCTGGCGACGCCCTTGCTACCGCACTCCTCTTCCAACGACTGCTGAAGAAAGCCGAGCGCCGAGGCATCCTTACG
>JBGUEF010000273.1:0-4876 GCA_041821485.1 Deltaproteobacteria bacterium | reverse complement strand
GTGATTTGGCGTGACGAACCGTGAACACGGCGATGCAGGCAAGTTCCGGTCATGTTTGAGGTTTCTCAGTGATTCCCGTTTGTTGTGATGGTCGGCGAAAACCGGCTTTTGTGAACTCATAACCCGAAGGTCGTCGGTTCAAATCCGCCCCCCGCAACCAATGATGACGCGCACTTGGAAAATCTCCTCGTGCGCGTTTGTTTTTGATGGGGCCAGTTTGGGGCCACAGAGGGTTTGCTGAACTCTTTGAGCGTTTCAGTTCAGCAGCGCGGCGGTCTTGCTCGGAATAGGAGCAAGCAAGATGGCCAAGCCCACCAAGCATCGCGGAAAGTGGCGGATTCGGTGGCCCGGTAAGGCGCCTCTCAGGCCCGCTCGGCAACGCCGTAGCGTTCGACGCCGTGCTCCGCGTCGTCGTCGACGTCCGAGATCATCGCCCACCCCGTTCCGTCGACGTAGCTCGGAAGGTCCTCGCTGCGAACCTCGGACTTCCACGGCTCCGAGATGAGGCGCACGAGCGCCGAGAGGAGCTTCCGGTCGCCGGGGATCGCATGCGAGAACGCGATCCGACTCCCCGGCGAGGTGCACGCGGCCGCATCCGTCAGGAGACCTCGGACCTCTTCGTCCGTGAGGTACTGGAACAGGCCCTCGGCCACGATCACCGAGCGCTGTGAGGCGTCCCAGTGGCCGTCCTCCGAGAGCACCTTCGGCAGGGAACGCTCGCCGAGATCCGCGGCGATCTGGATCATGTTCTCGGGCTGCCCGACCTTCTCGATGCCCCGGGCCTTCGCCACCGACGTGGACGGGTGGTCGATCTCGACGAACCGCACCTCGGGGTACTTCGGCGCGAGCCTGAGGCAGAGGGTGTCGAAGCCGGCGCCCAGGACGAGCACCTGTCGCGCGCCCTGCTCGATCGCGGCCTCCACCTGCTGGTTCATGAACACCTTGCGATGCCCGAAGCCCTCCCACTGCCCGGGCATCATGCGGTCCTGGAACTGGTACACGCGGATCATCCAGCGCTGCTTGGACATCCGCATGAGACCTGGCCCGTAGCCGGGCGAGCCGGACGCAAGGAGGAGGCGTTCGGTGATCGCCACGAGGTCGGGCGGAAGCCGTTGCGACCAGTCGTCCTTCACACTCAGCGTGATGAGACCGAGCGCCACCTTGAGCGCCGTCTGACTGATGCGTCCTTGCTTCATGGAGATCTCCGCGGTGTTTGCCGAGAGGACGGATTGTGCCGCTCAATCGGGACGAGGGTCGACAGATGGGTGAGCCTACGGCACGCGTGCGAAAGCTGCGGGGTGGGTTCGTGTAGCCCGTTCCAATCGCTTTGTACTGCCATCGACCCGACCCGCAACTGGCTTTGCTACAAGTGACGATTACTCGACGGGCTCGTAGAGTTGACCGATCGATCTGGTTTCGGTAGCTCGGGAGCGTTTGAGGTGCAGCCGTAGTTGGGGCCAATCTGGGGCCACAGAACGGTCTAACCGAGCAAGGGCTGCAAGATCATCAAGACACAACGCCCACAAAACGTCGTAGAAACACACCACACAACACGAGCAAGACCGCTCGCGCGTCCTCATAACTCGAAGGTGGTCGGCGCACTTGCAGGTCCAGAGCTGGAGCGGCCACCACGTTTGAAACATCGACCCGTATTCTCAATCATTCGATGGTGTTTTGCGGCCCAGCAACGCCCCGCAATCGTGATCGCAGGGTCAACCGACCGAACACGACTCCCACATTTCTCCCACACACCACGAAACAACCAGAAACGACACCCGCCTGAGCGCGAACTCGGGCTGGCCGTGCAGCACCTGATGGCTCACGGCGACCAACTCCGAACGCAGCACGAGGTCGGCAAGCTCGCGCAACGACGCGATCGGGATCTCGCCTCCTTCGGCGACGCGCTGCACGAGCGCCTTCGCGCACGCACGCACTGCAGACATCGTCACCACGTCGCTTGCATCTGGGACACCTTGTCCCGAATGCGTCTTTTCACTACCTCTCAGGACGTCTGCTGACACATCTTTCCCCAATGACTTCGGGGTTCGCGGGGGCTACTGGATACGTTTAGGTTCCAGTGTCCTTAGGGCGTGCAGGTTCGAGTCCTGTTCCTCGCACTGAAGTGATTGCGGACGGCTGGCTCGATCCTTTGGCGGCTGCGGTCGTTCGGACGATCTCACTGGGCGAACATCAGCGTCGCTCTCGGCTAGCTCGTGAGCCTGAACCGTGCGGCCGGCAGGAACAGAACCTCTTCCCCTCGCCGGGATACCCAGGCGACGCGAAAGCCGGCGCGCCGGAGCCTCGCGACGATGTCCTGAGTGTCAGCCTTCGAGTAGCAGAGGAGATCATCGCATTGCTGTTCCCGGCCGGCTACGCGCCAGCGGCAGGCGTGCTGCGCATCTACTCGATTCTGAGCATGGGGCGCATCCTCGGCGACGATTGGCGCTTCGTTGCCGACTGGTTGACCCTACTCAGCCTTTCACGCGCGGGGGACTGACCGCATGAAGCACTAGGGCGGGGCACCAAGTCACTTGTAGTATTCGCGACCAAGGTGAGTAATCAGCTCTTCGCCCTGCATCCAACGCAAGGTGTTCTTGAGCTTGCCGAGTTGCACGAAGAGATTGTTCTCGGGGTAGAGGTCTGACGGAGTGATCGGGCTCTTGTAGTAGAACGAGAGCCACTCCTGAATTCCGTTGAGCCCGGCGCGATGTGAGAGATCCATCAAGAGCGCCAGGTCCAAGACCAAAGGCGCCGCGAGAATCGAATCGCGACAGAGGAAGTCGACTTTGAGCTGCATCGGGTAGCCGAGCCAACCGAAGATGTCGATGTTATCCCAACCCTCTTTCTGGTCTCCGCGCGGCGGGTAATAGTTGATGCGTACCTTATGGTACATGTCACCGTAGAGCTCGGGATGGAGCTCTGGCTGTAGAATGGTCTCGAGAACACCGAGCTTACTGACCTCTTTAGATTTGAAGCTCTCTGGGTCGTCGAGAACCTCGCCGTCGCGGTTGCCGAGGATATTGGTCGAAAACCACCCGCGAATGCCGAGCATTCGCGCACTAAGGCCGGGCGCAAGGATGGTCTTCATCAGAGTCTGACCCGTCTTGAAGTCCTTACCAGAGATCGGTGTGCACGTTTCGCGCGAAAGCTCCAACATCGCCGGAACGTCACCCGTGGTGAGATGCGGCGCCCCGTTTGCGTAGCTCACCTCTTCGCGCAGGCAGGCGTATGCGTACACCTGGGATGGGCTGATCGCCGGATCCGAGCGTCGCAGACCTTCCTCGAACTTACTCAAGGACGAGTGGATTTCCGTCGGTTCCCGGTACACCTCCGTCGAGCCACACCAAACGGCAACGCAACGGTCCAGGTCGTTGTCTTTTTTGAACCGGCGGATGTCCTCGCGAACAGCCTCGGCGAGCTCCATCTTGTCTTGACTCGCTTTGACATTTTCACCGCGGAGCCGCCTGACGAACTCGGGGAAGAATACCGACTCCATCGGCTTGATCGCCGAGAGCTCATCCTTGACCGCGCTCAGATGCTCTTTGCTAAGAACGTCGGCGTTGACCGCCGCCTCGTACGCGTTGTCTCGGAAGAGATCCCATCCTCCGAAGACCAGGTCGTTCATGTCGGCCAGCGACACGAAATCACGAATCAAAGGCGTCCGCGCATCCGTCCGCTTTCCGAGTCGGACCGTCCCCATCTGCGTCAAAGAGCCGATCGGTTGGGCGAGGCCCTTGCGTGCCAGGAGGGCCCCCGCGATGAAGGTCGTACTCACCGCACCCATTCCAGGTAAAAGCACACCGAGTTTGCCTGTGGCGGGCCTAATTGGGGGCTGCGTCATTCTTGTCTACTCCAAGTCGGTGGATGCGGCTCCGATGAGGGAGGTGTATCACGCCCGCGTCGCATGTCCCCCACTCCCGGTAAGTTGTATTGGGCTTGGGTTATTCGCCGCAACTATCGCCAAATCCACTTCCCAGTCGAAAACCTAGCCCCTCCCAGAGGCACCATCCAAGTCCTCACCGAGCTCGGCAATCAGGCGTTCTGCCTCGGCGTGGGTCTCTGGGGTGTCGACGTCGATCCAGGTCGCGTCCCCAACGTCGACTGCCTTCATTCGACCCTCCGCGGCCAGGGCTGCGACCCCTTGTGAAAGCGAGCAGCCCTCGGGACCGTTGACGGCGTCCAGCGCTTCGATGAGGGCAGGCGTGATCAAGAAAAGGCCCGTGTCTAGGGCGTTGTAGTCGTCGAGCTCTTTTCCAATTCTCACGATGCGGTCGCCCCGCACCTGGACTTTCGTCGCGTCGTCCAAGTCGAAGCAGGCGTCGATCCGACAATCGACGCCCAGCGCGGATTCTTGCTCCGCTACCGGATACGAAGCAACCGAATTCAGCAGCCGCGGCGACCACAAATGATCGCTCATCAAGAGCAACGTTGGCCCCGTGACGAAGTCGCGCGCCTTCAACACCGAGGTGCCGTTGGGTTTTTCGTACTCCTCGTTAGGGAAGAACGAAAGCTTCGCTCGGTGCTCGTAGTCTGAGAGACCGGCCCTCAAGTCTTCACCGAGGTGACCAATGACGATGCCGATCTCACGGACTCCGCCCTTCTCGAGCGCCCTGATGATGCGAACGATGAGAGGCACGCCCGCGACCTCGCGTAGTGGCTTCGGCACGGGCCGCCCATCGGCAAGGCGACTCCCGAGCCCGGCGGCAAGGAAGACCGCACGGTCCCGTGTAACTGGTGCTGTGATCACTGCGAGTCACTCAATATGAGGGTAGACACGATGTAGCTAGTTCTTCACACCCGTGAGCCCGAGTCACGATGGTGTGGCAAAACTATCACGCACGGGCGGTCTGGCCAGTGCCGGTCAGCTTGATCGCCC
>JBGUEF010000272.1:0-4974 GCA_041821485.1 Deltaproteobacteria bacterium | reverse complement strand
CCAGGTCCACCACGTAGTCCGCATTCCGGATCACATCGAGTTGGTGTTCAACCGCGATGACGGTGTGTCCGTCTTCTACCAGCTGATGGAAGATCGTGATCAGTTGCTCGACGTCGACGAAGTGCAAACCCCGGGTGGGCTCGTCGAAGATGTAGAGTGTGGGTGTGCGCGCCGGTTGCGCTAGGTCGCGTGCGAGCTTGATGCGCTGGGCTTCGCCGCTGCTGAGTGTCGTCGAGCGGCGGCCAAGCGCGAGGTAGCCGAGACCTACGCGCCGCAAGGCATCGAGGCGGGATCGGATCGCGGGCACGGCTTCGAACAGTGTGCGGGCCTCTTCGACTGGGAGCGCGAGCACCTCTGCGATGTTCAAGCCCCGGTATCGGATCTGAAGGGTCTCGTGATTGTACCGGCGGCCGCCGCAAACCTCACATTCGACCTCCGCGTCGGGCAGAAGCTGCATCGCGATGCGCTGGACTCCCTCACCTTTGCACACCTCGCATCGGCCGCCTTTGACGTTGAAGCTGAACCGGCCCGCGCGATAGCCGCGAGCACGCGCCTCCGGCAGCCCCGCAAAGAGCTCTCGCAACGGCCCGAGCAAGCCGAGATAGGTCGCGGGGTTCGAACGCGGGCTCCGTCCGATCGGCGTCGCATCGACGAACGACACGCGGGCGAGCCCCTCCCCGCCTTCGACCGACACGCCCGGCGGCACCTCCGCGTTCAGTCCGAGCTTGGCCCGAAGCACCGGCAGGAGCGCGTCGACGACCAGGGAGCTCTTGCCGCTGCCGCTCACGCCCGTCACGCAGCAGAGGGAACGCAATGGGAACTCCACGTGGACGTCGCGCAGGTTGTGAAGCTCGGCGACGCGAACGCCGAGAAAGCTCGTCCCTTCGCGACGTTGCGCTGGCGTCGCCACCGTCCGCCGCCCCGACAAGTAGGCGCCCGTCAACGACTGCTCGTCGGCCATCAAGGCCTCGACCTTGCCTTCGGCGACGACGGCACCTCCATGCTCACCAGCGCCCGGCCCCATCTCGACCAGATGTTCGGCGGAGCGGATGGTCTGCTCGTCGTGCTCGACGACGACCAGCGTGTTGCCAATGTCGCGAAGCTCACCGAGGGTGGCCAGCAGTCGCGTGGCATCTGCAGGATGCAGGCCGGCCGTCGGTTCATCCAGCACGTAGAGAACCCCGGACAGACGCGCGCCAAGCTGGGTCGCGAGGTGGACCCTTTGCGCCTCCCCCGCCGACATGGTCGCCGCGCTGCGGTCGAGGCTGAGGTACCCAAGCCCCACCTGCTGAAGGAACGCAAGGCGATCCCCGATCGACTGGACGAGAGGTCGGACCGCTGCTTCGCGTTGCGGCACAACTCGGACCCGGTCGAGCCAGTCAATCAGGGCGCTCGCGTCGAGCGCGCTCACCTCGTGGATCGCCCGACCCTCGACGCGAACCGAACGTGCATTCTCATTCAGACGCGAACCACGGCAACCGGGGCAAATCTCCATTCGCGCAAACTGTCCGAGCTCCTCGTCGAGGAACTCGAGCACGCGTTCTTCGTCTCCGCCCTCGGCAAGCTTGCGGCGCGCATACTCCTGTGCGCGCCGCTCGAGGCCCGGCAGAATGCCCTCGAATCCTGCACCGCCTTCGAGCGCAATGCGTCGCTGTTTCGGAGGGAGCCTCTCGAAAGGCACGTCCAAGTCCACGCCGGCGGTGCTGATCTTCCCTAGCATCGATCGGTAGTACGCAAGGTTCGGCTTCCCCCAGGCAGCGACTGCGCCCCGCCGCAAGGGGAGGCTTGGCTCTGTGATCGCTAGCTCTTCGGTGAACCGGCGCGTTCGCCCGAGCCCGTCGCACGTAGGGCAGGCGCCAATCGGAGTGTTGAATGAAAATAGTTGCGGGCTGACCCTCGGAATCGAGGCGTGGCCTTCGAAGCACGCATAGCCTTCCGAGAACCGATGCCGTGCGCCCTCCTGCTCGCGAAGCTCGACCACCCCGCTACTCAACTGGTACGCGAGCTCCACCGCCTCTGCTAGACGCGAGCCGATCCCTTCTCGGACCGACAGGCGATCGATCACCACCTCGACCGACACCCCAGCAGGCAGCATTCCGAGATCCTCGAGGTCGACCGCCGCGTCGTCCACACGCAAGCGAACGAAGCCCTTACCGCGCAAGTCCGCGATGAGCTCCTTGGGAATGTCTGCGCCTGCGCGCACAACCGGGGCAAGGACCGAGAACCGCGTGCCTTCCGGCAACTGCAACACCTCCTGCACGACCTGCGCAACCGAGTGCGCCGTCAGCCGTTCTCCGCACGCGGGGCAATGCACTTCCCCGACCGTTGCGAAGAGCACCCGCAGGTAGTCGTTAACCTCCGTCAGCGTGCCCACGGTCGAACGCGGATTGCGCGAGGGGGCATGCTCTCGCACCGCGATCGCAGGGCAAAGCCCCTCGATGACGTCGACATCGGGCCGCCGTAGCTTCGTGAGAACGCGGCGCGCATGGCCGCTCAGCGACTCCACGTATCGCCGCTGGCCTTCGGCGTACAAGGTGTCGAAGACCAGGCTCGACTTGCCGCTTCCGCTCGGCCCGGTGACCACCGTCAGCCGCCCCCTCGGAAGGCTCACCGTCACGTTCTTCAAGTTGTGTTCGCGGGCTCCTCGAATGACGATGTCTGCCGTCATTCCTGCGATCCGCCGGTCAGGCGCTGGGCCGCTCGGATGGCGGCAAGCATTCCGCTGTCGGACGCCGTGCCGGCTTCCGCAGCGTCGTATGCAACGCCGTGGTCGACACTCGTCCGAACGAACGGCAGGCCCCAGGTCACGTTCACCGCCTCCCCCCAATCGAGAATCTTGGAGGGAATGGTGGCCTGGTCGTGGAACATCGCTACGACCCCGTGCGCCCTCCCGTCGGCCGCATAGCGGAACGCGGCTTCCGCAGGCGTCGGGCCCAGCAGCTGCACCTCGCCAGTCGAGTACGGCGCTTCTTCTCGAAGGTCGTCGAGGGTAGGACCAATCGTGGTTTCTTCTTCGGTCCCTAGCAGGCCGGCCTCACCTGCATGAGGATTGAGGCCGGTGACCTGGATCTGCAGCGGCTTCGTTTCCGGCAGCCATCTGCGGAGCGCATCGGTCAGGTGCAGCACCGTCCGTTCGATGTGCGCGCGCGTTACCGTCGATGGCACCTGCTTGATCGGCCAATGGGTCGCCACAAGCGCAACCTTGAGGCGCGGCCCGAGGAACATCATCGTTACGTTCTCGACATGGACGCCCGCGCGACGAGCGAGATGCTCCGTCTGTCCGCGAAACGGCACACCCGACAGGCTCACGGCCTCTTTGCTGACCGGTCCTGTCACGATGGCACGTGCCGCACCGTCGATCGCAGCGTCGCAAGCCGCCTCGAGCGCTTCACACTGCACGCCGCCACCGTCGATCGTGGCCGCCCTCGACTGCACCATCGTCAAGGGCCAATCCGCCACGTGCACCAGCCCGACCTCGCCCGGGCCCAAGCTTGCCGCGTCGGCGGTCTCGACGCGCTTGAACGCCTCGAAACCGTACCGCCGGAGCGCGCGCTCCATCCACGCCGCGTCTCCGTACACCAGCGCCCTATCCGTTCCCAAGCCCCGGGCCAGCGCCGCCGCCGTCACCACAGGACCGACTCCTGCCGGATCACCTGCCGAAATCGCCAGCGGCGCGAGCATCACGGTTCCTTCATCTTGTACCCGACGCCGCGAACAGTCTCTAGGTTGTTCACCGAGTGGCCTAGCTTCATTCGCAGACGCCGAACGTGAATGTCCACAGTTCGGCTGCTTCCGTAGTAATCGACGCCCCAGACACGCTCGAGGAGCTGGCGCCGCGAGAACACCCGGCCGCGGTTCTGGCAAAGGAAGCTGAGAAGCGCGAACTCCTGATGGGTGAGCTGCCGGGACCGGCCGTCGATGGTGACCTCGTGGGCGGCGAGGTCGATGCAGAGCGGCCCCATCTTGATTCGCTCTGGCTGGGCAAAATCGCTGCGGCTCCATTCGATTCGCCGGATCCGCATGTAGAGCTCTGCGGGCACGTAGGGCATCAGGGCAAAATCATCGAACCCGTCGCCCGCGTCGAGGCGCGTAAGGGCATTGAGGGTGACCCCGATCAGAACCGGGACCTCTTGCAGGGGCTCCGCCGCGCGCACCCGGACCAGGGCGGCTCTTCCGGCGTCGGCTTCCTCCCCGGCCTCGATCAGCACGGCGGCCGGCGGATTGCTGATCAGCTCGTCAGTGTCCAACCGATCCCAAAGGTTGGCCGTCTGGACCTCGCAGCCGAGCTCGTGAAGGCACGCCACGGCGCTCCCTTCGCGCTCTTCGAGGCCCTCACGCCCGATGACTAGAATCCACACTGGCGGTTCCTACAACGGGGGCCAGAAGGGTGCCAGCCGGGGATGCGACTTCACCGTCAATCCCGGTTATCATGGCTGAGCGCACTAGCGGGATCACTTGGCTACGAAGTTTTGGAAAGTCGAAATCAGTCGACTCGGCGCGTCGGACCCGCTGTTCTTGGGGACCGTCGAGGCGGCGAGCTGGCCGGCTGCCCTACAGCTAGGTCGTGCCAAGATCGGCGAGTCGGGTGGTGTACCGGCGGGCGCGAGCTGCAACGTCAATCCAAACGGGACCGTCACGATCCAGGATGCGCGAGAACGCCGGCGCTACCAGATCGTCCCCGCCGCGGCGCCCGCAGCGCCGCCTGGCACCAAGCGGCCAGTGCCAAGCAGGCCCGAGATGCCGGCTGTGGCGCCCGCCCCGAAGCCAGCCGTCGCGACGAACGGCTCCTCGCGGCAGAGCACGCCCCCACCCTCGCCCGAAGCTGTGCGGCAGCGCCGCTCGAGCGCACCGCGGCCCACCAGCCCACCGCCTGCCACGGTCGAAAACAATCTGATTTTGTTGGCCTCGCGAGACGAGAAGCCTACGGGCTCGAGCCCGATTCATTTCCGCGAGCGCATGTACGCCGTGCCCGTT
>JBGUEF010000271.1:0-4988 GCA_041821485.1 Deltaproteobacteria bacterium | reverse complement strand
GTGTCAGTGTCAGTGTCAGTGTCAGTGTCAGTGTCAGTGTCAGTGTCAGTGTCAGTGTCAGTGTCAGTGTCAGGCTAGGTGTCTACCGCGAGGTAGATCACGTCTTCGCCGATATCGACGTCTTCGTTGGGCAGCACCGCGTAGCACCGGCGGCTGACTCGGATCTCCGTGACTCGGTCGCGGCCGACGAGGGTGCCGGATTCGAGCTCTTGAAAGCCTGTCCACGGGGCGCCGAAGCCGAACTCGTCGCTTGGCTTGGTGATCGTTTCGACGACGTGCACGGTGCGCACTTCGGTGCCGTTGGTTTCGCCGCCGTCGTCGATGGCGCCGGTTACTCGCAGGAAGTTCATCGCGATGCCGTGCGCCGTGTCGGAAATCTCCGGGTCGTCGTGTGAGCCGCACTCGACGGACAGGGCGGGCACCCCCGCGAGCTTGAGGAAGCCGATGATCACCTTGTCCGCGAGGCCGTACCAGGATTGCACCAGGAACGAGATGCCGACCTGTTTGGCGATATCGTCGATGGACGCTTCCCCGTTGCTGACACCGAACGGCGGGGTCGGGGTTCCGGCAGAGTGGAGGTCGAGGAACACGTCGAGCTCTCCGAGGACTTCCTTGAGCTCGAGAACGCGATGGTGCTCGTATCCCCAAGCCTCCTGCCGAAGCGTCTCCGTGAACTCGAAGTCCCAGAGGCGGTTGAGGTCGTCGCCTCCGCGCGTGTGGCGGCGGCCCTGCGAGTTCGCTTCAGGGTTTGCGTGGATCAAGAAGACGGTGCCTGTTGCAGGCTCGAGCGATCCTTCCTCGAAGGCGCTAGCGATCCGTTGAATCGCATCCGCCCCGCACGGTTCGTTCCCGTGTATCGACCCGCACACGCCGACGTAGGGTTTCGGCCAATCGGCGGAGGCCGACACCCGCAACACACCTGGTTTTAGCTCTTCGATGTACAAGGCCGACTCTTCGTTTCTCGATCCAAAACCTGCCGAGTCTGCTCGAACCAATGGTCCGCCTCGGCTGCGCTCTTGCCCACGGCAGTGATGCCGAGCTTTCCGAACTCACTGAGCGCGCCCGTGAAATGAAAGAGCACGCCCGATTCGGACCAGGCTTGATAGTGCAATCCATCGACCGCTGCAATGTCCAGCAAGTCCTCGACGAGGAGGCCACGATAACTGTCAGAGCGCATGGTGTCGGTCGCGACGTAGAACTGCGGTTCGTCGCGTGGCGTGAGGTAGAGCCCGGTGTCCGGGTCGTATCGGCCGTCGGTCAGCATGCGAAGCAGCATCATCGGATGCGTCGTGCCGCCTAACCGCAGGTTGGTTTCGATCGCGTAGTGCTTGCACGAGCCGTCATCCGCCTGCGTGCAGATGAAGTCGACTGCGAGCCGACCGATGACGCCCGCCTCGTGCAGGACTTGGCCCACCCGAAGGGCATCTCGTTGGATGTCCATTCGGTAGGCTGCGTCGGCCGGGAATCTGCAGCCGGCGTAGATCTGCCCATCGACGCCCTCGACGAGTTGGTCGTGCGTGGAAATCGCGTCCAAGCTGCCCGTCGGTGAGATGCGAAGCTGGCAGCTCGGAGCTCGCTTGTCTTTGGCTTCGAGGAACGCTTCGACGATGCCGCCCTCCCGCTCGAGCTTCACCTTGAAGGTTTCCCAGGTCTGACGCGGGTCCACGAAGCGCATCCTGGGGAGCGCATCGGCCAAGGCCTGCTCCCTTGTTTCTCGGCTCGTATCGCCTTTCGGTGAGACCGCGTCCAGCGCTTTGAGGTCGAGAATGGCGTTGCCCTGCCCGCTGAAACCGGTGTTTTGCTTGACGACCACGCGCTCGAGGTCTTCGTTCTCTTCCCAGAGGCCGTCGACGGCATGCACCAGGTCGGCTGCGCTCTTCAGATCTTCTGCTCCCGGGAGCAAGGGTACGCCGGCCTTGCGGAAGGCCCAGCGCGAGCCGCTCTTGGTGCCCAGCCAGATCAGATCCGGGTCCGCGCCGTAGAGCGGAACGCCGAGTGCAACCGCCAGACTCCGCTCCGCTTCAGTTACCGTGAAGCAGGTCATCAGGCCGCACTCCGGCCGAATCAAATGACGAATGCGCTCGATGACCCGAGGCCGCTGCAGGATCTTTTGCGTCAGCGGCACGAGCGAGCTGTCATAGAGCGAAAGGACAGTCAGCCGGCGCCGCATGTGCTCGTTGGGGATGCCGCTGATCAGCGAGAGCATGTAGTCCACGGCTGCCGGATGGATCGGAGCGGAGGTCACGTAGACCAGGCGCGCGCGCGGATGCCGAAGCAGGTTCAGCGCAAAGAGCATCCGCTCTTCGTAGTGGATCACCCCGTCGATGGAGACCGTGTCGATGCCGTCGAAAGAGAGCGACGGAACCACGACGATGTCCCGTGGCTCCGGTCCGTCGCCATCGGCCAGCGCCCAACGGGGGGCCAGATGGGACTGCAGCTCCCGAAATGTCTTCATTTCGTCGCCGCCACCGCTCATGCTTCATGTATAGCATGGCGGTGCGGGATTTACTTGCGGCCCAGCCTTGAGAAGGGCACAAGATCGCCCGTGGCGATGGGAGGCGTACCGAACGAAGCATCTTCGCGGGAGGGGCTCTTCAGCTTTCTTTCCAGGCGCCGGTTTCTGAAGGTGAGCCTCGTGGCTGGAGGCGCGGTCCTAGGCGTCGGTGGGGGCGGCCTGCTCGCGCTGCGCGGACGGGCGCCCAATATCGACGGGCTGCGGGTGCTCGATGCACACGAATACCGAACACTTCAAAGCCTCGTCGAGGTCATGCTCCCGAAGACAGACGCGATCCCGATCGATGCCGCGTCGATGGATCTCCCGCGGGAGTTCGATGACTTCCTCGCCGACGAGCCGGAGCAGAATGTCCGAGACCTTCAGAAGGCGCTCGTGCTGATCGAGTTCGGGCCCCTGGTGTTCGACAAGAAGCTCACGACGTTTTCGCGGCTCGATGTGGCAGAACGCACCGCCCATTGGAACGAGTGGGCGCTCAGCGACAACTTGCTCCGGCGGCAAGTAAGCATTGCAACCCGGAAGTTCTTCAACTTGGTCTACTTCGACCACGAGGAGGTGTGGCCGTACATTGGCTACCCGGGGCCGTCCATGAAACGCACGCCGGGGGTCATGCCATGACGGGCGGAATCACCGACCTGTCGAAGCAGCCACCGCCCGAAGCGATCACGACCGAGATCTGCATCATCGGCTCGGGCTGCGGCGGTGGAACTGCAGCGCGCCTTCTTGCCGAGGCCGGCCACGAGATCGTCGTCCTCGAGGAAGGTCGCGACCTCGTTGGTTCCGAGCGAACTCAACGCGACGGCCCGATGTACGACCAGCTCTTCATGGATAGAGGCGGGCGAGCTTCCCACGACCTCTCTGTGAGCGTGCTGCAGGGCCGGGTGCTCGGCGGGGGCGGAGTGGTCAACACCTGCGACGTCGTTCCCATCCCGGAGGGCGTGCTCCACCACTGGGCGACCAAGTACGGGCTCGAAGATTTCGCGCCTGAGCGGTTCAAGCGATTCACGGACGATGCGCTCGGTGATCTTTCCGCGAGCCGCATTCCGGAGAGCATGGTCAACCCGGCGAACAACAAACTTCGCCAGGGTGCCGAAGGCCTCGGCCTGCGCGGCGAGGTGATGATGCACAACCGCGTGGGATGTCGCGGGCTGGGGACCTGCATGCTTGGCTGCCCGGTTCACGCCAAGCGAAACCCTCGCATGGTGGCGCTGCCGAAAGCCGTGGAGGCAGGCGCGCGCATCTTCACCCGGGCACGCGCGGTGAAGATTGGCAAAGCCAGCCAGGAGTTCAAAGAGATCACCGTTCGCACGCTCGATCCGAGGGGCTACCACGAGCAGAGCGAGCTCAAAGTCCGAGCGAAGATCGTCATCGTCGCCGCGAACGCCATCGCATCGGCCCAACTGTTGCTGCGTTCCGGCGTGGGGAACTCCCACGTCGGGAGGAACCTCACTTTGCAGCCTCAGCTCGCCATCATCGGCATGTTCGACGAGCGGATCGCGGCCTTCGACGGCATTCCGCAGTCGTACGCGGTCACCGAGTTCGAAGAGGAAGACAACGCCGAGTTCGGGCTTTGGGGCTATCGCATCGAGGGCATCATGGCCACGCCCGGCATCGTGTCGACGATGTTGCCCTTTTCGGGGGCCGCGGGAATGGAGAACATGACCGAATACGACCAAATGGCGCCCTCGCTTCTGTTAGTCCCGGACGCGCCGTCGGGCCAAGTTGAAGTCGGGCGCGGCGGCCAGTTGACCGTTCACTACGAGCAGCGCGAAGACCATCGGACGAGGCTTCGTCAAGCGGTCGAAGTGGCCGCGAAGATCTACCTCGAGGCTGGTGCGCGGGAGGTCCTCGTGCCGACTAGGCCTCCTCTTATCATTCGCTCGGCGCGGGAGGCCAAGAAGGGCCGAGAGCTGACGCTCGCGCCGGCGACCGCGCCGATGATCAGTGCCCACCAACAAGGCACGGTGCGGTTCGCGGCATCGGAACACGACGGCGGCGCCGACCTCAACGGCCAGGTATACGGCACGCGCGACGTCTACGTGTTCGACTCGTCAGGCTACCCAACCAGCGCCGCGAGCCACACCATGGCCCCGATCATCGCGTCGTCGCGGATGCTAACGACAAAACTATTGACCCGGATATAACAGGGGACTGTCCCCTTTTTGCCGTCGACGCACGCCGCGTCCACACAAAAATTAACCCATCCAAAAAGGGGACTGTCCCCTTTTTCTCGGGCTTATTCTTCTTCGATTTGGATGGACTGGGTGGGGCACATCATGCAGGCGTCGCGGACTTTGTCTTCGAGGTCGGGGGGGACGTCGTAGGTTTGAATCATGAGGCTGCCGTCTTCGGCGAAGGAGAAGACTTGAGAGGCCTCTTCGACGCAGACGCCGTAGTGGTTGCAGGTGGATGGGTTGTACATGATCTTCATACGTCGGCTCCCATCGACGGCTTGCTAAGCAGCTCTCGTTCCTCG
>JBGUEF010000270.1:0-5028 GCA_041821485.1 Deltaproteobacteria bacterium | reverse complement strand
GGCACCCCACGTAGGTACAAGTCCCGCTGCGGGAACGGGATCTTGATCCCCGCCTCCTTCAACGCCTCGTTGAACGCCACGGTCACCGCGCTCGGCACATCCAACACGTCCGATGGGTCCATGAAGATGCGGAGCTCGAAGTCGAGCGAGCTCTCACCGAAACCGCGAAACAGCGCTAGCGGCGCCGGGGCCTTGAAGACCTTTTCATTCTCGGCTGCGAGCCTTCTCAGAATGCTGAGCACCTCGTTCGGATCAGTTCCGTAGGCGACGCCCACCGGGATGATGACCCGTTGCTTTCGGTCCGACAGCGTCCAGTTGACGACGTGCTGCGAGATGAGATCCCCGTTCGGCACGATGACTTCGGCGCCATCGAAGGTGCGAACCATGCTCGCCCGAATTCCGATGCTGCTCACGTTGCCGAGCACGCCTTCGATTTCAATCTTGTCTCGCAGGCGAATCGGCCGCTCCGTCAGAAGGACGAACCCCGAAACGACGTCGTTGACGAGGCCCTGCAGGCCGAAGCCAATGCCCACGCCGAGCGCGCTCAGAACGATCGTGAGCCGGTCGACGGGAATTCCGAGCATCGAAACGGCCGCCACAAAGCCGATTGCGATGATCGCGTATCGGGTAAACGTCGTCAGTGCGTAAGGGACTCCGTCCCGCATGTGAAGACGGGGAAGGACTTCCTCTCCGAGAACGAAGCTCACGAACCGCGCAGTCACCCAGCTCAACCACAGGATGAAGAAGAACGCGAGCAGGTCGCTCAAGGTCACGCCTGTCTCAGCGAGCCCGAGTCCGAGGTCCGCTGTGAGCACACGATGGAGCACGCGCCCCAGCGGTCTCCAAACGGAGGTCATGTCCGCCAGCGACCAGAGGAACAGTGCAACGGCAGTCAGCCAAACCCCCCGGCTCAGTTCTCTCGTGGTGACATCTCGATTCGCGCGAACCATTCGGAACGCGTCCAGGTGACCCACGTGCACGGAAGTCGAGATCAGTGCCTCGACGATGCGGGCGAGCGCCATAGAGAGGGTTCCCACAATCGTCCCGATGATCCCGACCGCCGCGGCTTCGGTTGCGAAGTACGTGTAGCCAAGCACGGTCGCGCCCAGTCCGAGCAGCGACAAGAGCAGTACGAGTGTGGTCCAGAAGCTCGCGATAGCGAACCAGACGCCTTGCCGGATGCGCTTCGGAAGCTCGACGGTATGCCAGAAGCGAACCAGCCACCCTGCGCTGACGGAGACCAGCAGCAGCTCGAGAAAGAGCAAGGCCCGCTCTATGCTGGGGTGCCCGGAGACCAGTGTGACCACGATATGGATGGTCGCGAGCAGACCGAGCCCAATGAGCCCCCGCTGAAAGCTTGCGGGCACCATTTCCTTGTAGACGACGAACCAGACCGGGAGCGCGACGACCCAGGTGAGGATGATCGTGTCGACCACCCGATCCGGATAGACAAACCGGGCCGAGGCGAGCGCTAGCAAGATCGCTGCTGCCCAAGGGTGGCGCACCGCTTCGGCGGCTCGGTCCTCCCAGCCGATTCCAGCGTCCGCTTGCCGCTTGCCGATTCTATCGGCCAGGGTGGCTCGGACCCGCACGAACAGCCATCCGAAAGCGAGAACGAGGAAGAGCTCGAGGAACAAGATGCTTCGCTCCGCACGCAACTGGCTCGTCAGGGTCGGCCAGGAGACGTGAATGCCATAGCCCTCTTGCTTGGCTTCTTCGCCTTCTTCGCCCTTTTGGTCGTCGAAAACGGTAGCCGTGCTCCATAGTGGCGGTTCCTGCCGCTCGAAAATCTGTTCGGCCTGTTTGCCGTGCGCGAGGACCACGGCCTGCTGGGCAGCACGAATTTTGTCCCGGACGTCCAGTGCCCGCGACTGAATCGCGAGCGTCTCATTTATGTTCTCGTTCAGCTCCGTCTGGCCCTCGCGGAGGCCGTGAAGAATCGAAGCGGTGCGGTCTCGAACGGGCTTCGGCACCGAAGCGCGCCTCACGAGGCGTAGCGCTTTCGTCCAAATTTCGATGTCCTCTTCGTTCTGAGTTGCCAGCTTTTCGAGCTCCGCGCCGTAGACACTGACCTTGTCGATCTGCCTCTTGGTCCGCGCATCCAAGAGCTCGAGCTGGGCCCGCAAGGAATTGATCTCCGAAATCATCATCCGGCGGGTTTCGAGCGCGTCGAATTGGTCACGAAGCTCCAAGCCTTGGGCGTCGATCTCATCGAGCGCGTCGTTGACCTGCTGCCGAACATCGATGACCGACATCTCGGCGTGGATCTGCGAGAGGCGCTCCTCGACCGCACTGGCTTGAATCGCGAAGTCGGCACTCGTGACCTCTTTGGGCTCCTCGGGCGCAGCGACGGCAGGTTGTGGAGGAGCGTCCTGGGCGCGCGCCGGTGGCGGCCCCGCCAGGCCCGCGGTGACCGTGAGAGCGACCGTAGCTACCCAGAGCTCGCTGTGATGGAGAATGCGCTGCATCTTCATCCGAGCTGAGTACACCGGGGCCCGCTTGCATGCCAGCGTAGACAGAACGAATCCGAGCCGATAACTCGCTAGGCTTCCGATGCCTAAAAAAGATAAAAAGATCCTAAAAAGATCCGACCCGCATTGGCCCAAACGAAGAGTGTGGTCCGGGATTTCATCGCGATGTCGTGGGCTGGCGGCCACCGGCGGCTGCTGGCGGACCGCCAGCGCGTTGCGAGCTACGGGGCGGCAATTGCGTGTCACCCCGGGGGCACGCTTTTTGCTCCTGCCTCCCGCATGACCCGACGACGCATCATTGAGCCCGGCATGGTCTGGGCGCTGTCCAGGCGTACGACGCGCCGCCACTTCATCCTCAATCCCGACGAAGCGCGGCAGGTGGAACAAGCCTATTGGTATTGCCTCGGTCATGCGGCCGAGCTCCATGGCGTCGTCGTGCATGCCGCTTGCCTGATGTCCACCCACTCTCACGAAGTCGTCACGGACGTCCGGGGCGAGCTGTCGCTGTTTCTTCAGACGTTTCACCGCCTCCTCGCCCTGTGCACCAAAGCGATTCGCGGGTGGCCCGGAGAAGTGTTCGACAAGCGGAGCGCCGGGGCGCACGAGCTCTTGACGCCCGAGGCGACCATCGAATCGCTTGCCTACCTCATCGCCAACCCCGTCGAGGCGATGGCGGTCCGCTACGCCAAGGACTGGCCGGGTGCCCAGACCCTGCCCCGCGACATCGG
This sequence comes from Deltaproteobacteria bacterium, assembly GCA_041821485.1. Classification (GTDB taxonomy): domain Bacteria; phylum Myxococcota_A; class Polyangia; order Polyangiales; family Houyiibacteriaceae; genus SG8-38. The sequence continues at coordinate 1,829 of JBGUEF010000270.1, read as the reverse complement.
GGCCCGGGTCGTGAAGGTCCGCCGTCCCGCACACTACTTCGACCCCGACAAGTCCCAATGGCCTGAGGTCGTCGAGCTTGCTCTCCAGATGCCGGCGGCGCTCGAGCTCGACTACGGCACTGAGCTTGCGCAGGAACGGATTGCCCAACGCGTCAAAGAGCGGGAGCATCGCGCCTGGCAGGAGTCCAAGCGGACGGGCATCGCGTTTGTTGGGCCCCGGCGGGTCCTCCGCCAGGCGCACACCAAGCGGGCCCGAAGCTATGAGGCATTCGGGAGTCTCAACCCCCAGTTTGCGGCGGCCGGGCATCGCGGGGCGGCCACTGAAGCCGTGAGACGACTGCGGGCGTTCAACGCGCAGTACGACCGAGCCCTGGCTGCCTGGACCTCGGGCAAGCGTACCGTGCTGTTCCCCTCAGGAACCTGGTGGATGCGCGTGCACCACGGGGCTCGGTGTGGGCCCCGGCCGTAGCGCCTCACAACATTCAGACCGGCTGCTTCGTGGCTGCGACCCGCGCGGCGATGCGGACCTGCGTCCGGACGGCGACGGTGGTGGGGCTCAAGCCCACCGCACCGCCGATTTGCGTGAGTCCGTGCCAGCTCGGCCAGCGGTCGACGCAGATCCAGCGGGGCAGATAGCCGTCAACCGCGCACTTCCGGCTCTTACAGCGCGTGTTCACGAGCGCCAACGCCGGTCGGATCTTTTCGCCGCGCGCCACGAATCGCAGCAACCCGAATAGGTGAAGTGAATAGCGGCCGTTGCGGCGGCGTATGAATGCGGCCATAAGGGCGCGGCCTCGGATCTGAGGTGCTGGAAAGAAAAGAGGAGAATCGATGTTGAAAGAATTCAAAGACTTTGCGCTCAAGGGCAATGTGATGGACATGGCGGTCGGCATCATCATCGGTGCGGCCTTCGGAAAGATCATTGCTTCGCTGGTCGGTGACCTGCTGATGCCCGTGGTCAGCTTGTTCACCGGGGGCTTCGACGTAAGCCAGAGCTACATCCTGCTCGGCGATGGTAACTACGAGTCGCTTGCCGCCGCTCAAGAAGCAGGCGCCGCAGTGCTCAAGTACGGAGCGTTCCTGATGTCGGTCTTCGACTTCGTCATCATCGCCTTCGTGATCTTCATGATGATCAAGTGGATGAACTCGCTCCGACGGAAGGAAGAAGCTGCAGAAGAAGCCGCTCCTCCGGCCCCGCCGAAAGAGGAGGTTCTCCTCGAAGAGATTCGCGACCTACTCGCAAAGAGCTAGCTGCGCGAAGCGAATGGGAGTGCTGGGTTCCTTCGAGGACATCGAGGGAACCAGCCAGAGATCCGACCGCAGAGATCCGACCGAGGTTGGGAGAAGAGATCCGACCGAGGTTGGGCAGAAAGTCGAGATGTCGCGAAACCCACGGTGACTGCGACCGATAAGCGCAACCTCACTCAGGTTGGCCTCCGTTGGGACCCCTTCGGGCACTGAATTGCGCGGTACTAGTTGTTATGTCGGCTTGCTAGAGCTCCTTCGATGAGGGCTATTAGGTTCGCTGCGTCGTCCGGCGTGACTGCTTTCGCGTCGAGCGCCGCATGGATCTTCGCCACGAGCCCGGCCCGATCCAATCGGTCACGGGGACCGGAATAGGTCGCATGGTGGCCCTTGGTGGCCGCAATCGCGGGTGCCGGGGTGTCAGAATCGCTTACGAAAAGGGCCTTATGCCCCGCAAGTCGCTGCGTTCTTAATCCATTGGCTCCTGGTTCGAGTCCAGGATGGCCCACCAGAAACGGCACCTCGCTTCCGATCCGCCGCACGATGCGGCCTCGCTGGCTGCGGTGCCTGCTCACGCACATGAG
>JBGUEF010000269.1:0-5030 GCA_041821485.1 Deltaproteobacteria bacterium | reverse complement strand
ACTCAGAAACGGACACCGCTAGTCCACTGGAACGGGAAGAGGCCGCGCCATCTCTTCCTCGGCTTGGTCAATCGTATTCTGGCGGCGCTCCGCGATCGCGGATCGCCAGGCCTCATACTGTGATTCCATGCTCGCGAGTTGCTCCTCGGCTCGGGCTAGACGAGTCCTCAGTTGCTCTCGCTGCTTAGCGTCCGTCGCCCCACCGAGCGCTTCTCGAACCGCGTCTCGAACGAGCTTCGTTCTCGCCACCGCGTCGGTGAAGTTCTCTCGCTTGGCAAATCGATGCGCCTGCACCATCCAAACCGCCCACCGCTCTTCGTCACTCGTGAGGTCCATCAGTCTGCCAATTTAGGGCGTTTCGCTAGGCGGTCCAGCCGAGCCGCGCGGGCGATGATAAAGCCACCAGTTTTCGAAGTGCGCCACGCGTTGGATCGAAGGATCCGAAGCGAAGAGGCTGTCTGGTGACCTCACGCGGCGGACGAGGAACCAGTCGAAAAACTCCCCGTGCTGGTCCAGTTGGAACTGCTCCGGGCTCCACTCCCAGCGCACCGGTGTCCTCGGCGGGACGACGGCGTTTGGATCACCAGCGTCCCGATACCGGAACGGGAAGCCCTCGTGCTGGGCCGGGTGGAAGCTCAGCCACCCGCCCCGTTCCGCCTGCACGTACGCGGGCAAATGGATGTACGGGCTGTTCTGGGCGCGTGACCCTTGGTGATCGTACACGAGGTAGAGAAGCTTTGGAGCCTTGGGGAGCTCGCGGACGATCTCGCGGAAATGCGCGGTCGTGGTGGAGAAGTCTCTGTGGGCACCCGTGACGAAGTCTGCGAGCGGCGCGATCGCGACCGCCGTCCAAATCACGAACCCGAGGTGGACCCAGGTCTTACGGGGCAAGTTAGGCAACAGCGCCGGCACGAGAAAGAGCGCCGCAGTGATCTCACGCGGGAAGACGTACCAGGAATCGCCGATCTCCATCGGAAGGGTCAGGTAGAGCCCAAGAGAAATGAAGATTGCGAGGCCGACTACGAAATGGGCCGGCACGACCCAACCCCCCTTGGGCCAGGAGCGGAGGCGGACGACTGCGATCGCCAACAGTGCGACCGCGGTCAACGCGAGCAGCAAGCCGGTGCGCCGGAACATCTCGATGTCTTCATCCCCGATGTAGATGTCGGAGGTGTATGTGTTGGCATCCGACATGCGCTGCCAAACAGGGGGCCACACCCACTGGCTCTTCGGAACGAACATCTCCGCACGAGTCAGCCACCACACGACGAAGAGCGCGCTAGCCACCGCGAGCGGAATGAGCAGTCCCCGGATGCTGTCGACGTGTCCACGCATTACGAGGGCGATGAGCACGAGCATCACGAGAGCAAACGGAAAACGGTATGCCTGGGTGAAGAAAAGGAGGACCAGAACCACGATGAGGGCGCCCTGCCCCCTGACGCTTGGGCGATCGACCACACGGAGCGCTAGGCCCAGCGCCATCGCGAAGAGGCCGACTGCGGCTAGAAAGTCGACCATTCCCCAATGCGTAAGGACGCCCCACACGGGAATGAGCCCCCACAGGCCGAGTAGAGGAGACTTCCGTAGACCCCAGCACAGCACCATCAGCCCGACGGGCAGGAGCGCTAGCAACAACGCGGCCGCGAGCTTCGTGGCGACGATGGGCGGAAGTACGATCATGAAGATCGCCGAGAGCGCGTACAGGGTCACGCGCGGGACCGCCAGCATCTGAAAGGCAAACTGCTCGTGGAAATGCCAGCCCGGATCGGTGTAGTGACGGAAGACCGAAGATGAAGCCGCGTGAAACGGAAACTCGGTCATCATCGGGTAGTCGGCCGCCCAGAAGGGCGCCCCGACGACGTATGTGATGGTGGCTGCAGCGCAGAGCCACGCTAGCCACGACAATGGCTGCGGACCCGTCACACGAGCAGCCGGCTGAATTCGCCCCCCCGGCATCGGCACCTACGGTATCACGAGCCGGCGCTCAGGCCTTGAGAGCTTCAGCCCCGCCGATGATCTCCATCAATTCCTTGGTGATGGCAGCCTGGCGGGCTCGGTTGTACTGCAGGGTCAACCGGTCGATCATGTCGCTCGCGTTGTTCGTCGCAGAGTCCATGGCGGTCATTCGCGCGCCGTGCTCGGAGGCGACGGACTCGAGCAATGCCCGGTAGATCTCGACCTCGACGTACATCGGAAGCAGCGTGTCGAGCAGCGCCCCTTGGTTCGGCTCGTAGATGAAGTCCCCAAGCCGATCGTCTGGGAGCTCGAGCGGCTTGATCGGCAAGAAGGGCTCGATCACGACCTGCTGATTGATGGCGCTCTTGAACTCGTTGTAGACGAGGTAACAGCCATCGAGATGAAGCGAGGTGTAGTCCTCGACGATATACCGCCCGATCTCGCCCGCCTTGTCGACGCTCAAGTCCTCGAAGACGCCGAGGAAGTCGTGGCGGATGTTCGCATTGCGGCGGTTGAAGTAGTCCCGTCCCTTGCGGCCGATGATACCGAAGCAAACGTCACTTCCCTCAGCCTCGAGCTCCTTCCAACGGGCGTACGCCGCCTTGCAGATGCTCGAGTTGAAGGCGCCGGCCAAACCGCGATCGCTCGTCAGCACGACGAGCATGACGTTTTTCGGTTCGCGCCGCGCAAGCAGCGGATGAACGTCCTCGTCGGATCCGACACGCGCGGACACACCGCTCAGCACCTCGTGGGTCTTGACGGCATACGGACGAAGGCGCTCGATGTTCTCCTGCGCCTTCCGCAAGCGAGCACCGGCGACCAGTTTCATGGCGCGGGTGATCTTCTGCGTGTTCTTGACGCTTCCGATACGCTTTCGAATGTCCTTCAGGTTTGCCATTGCTGCTTAGTCGTCTTTGGGCTTGGGCTCGAAGATCTCACCGAAGGCCTTGAGGGCATCCTCCATCTGGCTTTCGAGGGTGTCGTCGATCTTCCCCTTCGACACGATGTCGCTGAGGATCGAAGCGCGCTCGGCCTTGAGCCAGGAGATGAGCTCTTGCTGGTAGCGGCCGATCGACTCGGGCGGAAGCGGATCGAGGAAGCCGTGCGTACCGGCGAAGATCGAGACCACCTGCTCTTCAACGGGCCAGGGCACGAACTGACCCTGCTTGAGCACCTCGACGAGACGCTCACCACGGGAAAGCTGCTGCCGGGTCGCGGCGTCGAGGTCGGATGCGAACTGCGCGAACGCCGCCATTTCGCGGAACTGCGCGAGCTCGAGCCGGAGAGTACCGGCAACCTGCTTCATCGCCTTGATCTGTGCGTTACCACCGACACGCGACACCGAGATGCCGACGTTGATGGCGGGGCGAACACCTGAGTTGAACAAGTCCGACTCGAGGAAGATCTGCCCGTCCGTGATCGAGATGACGTTGGTCGGAATGTACGCCGAGACGTCACCCGCCTGGGTCTCGATGATCGGTAGCGCGGTGAGTGAGCCTCCGGAATCCGGCAGCTTCTTTGCCACGAAGCCCGCACCCTTTTCCTTTGCGGCGGCCTGGGCCTCGTGCTTCGACCCCGGTCCGGTAAAGACCTGGTTTCCGAGTCGGCTCGGCTCTTGGTCCTCTTTCACGACGACCCAGTCCTCGGCCATCTTGGCGGCGCGCTCGAGCAGGCGGCTGTGCACGTAGAAGACATCGCCAGGGTACGCCTCGCGGCCGGGAGGACGACGAAGCAGGAGCGAAAGCTGACGATACGCGACGGCCTGCTTTGAAAGGTCGTCGTAAATGCAGAGTGCGTGCTGACCGCTATCTCGGAAGTACTCGCCCAGCGTGACGCCCGTGTACGGCGCGATGAACTGAAGGGGCGCGGGCTCGGAAGCACCGGCCAGGACGACGGTGGTGTACTCCATCGCGCCGAACTGTGTGAGCTTGTCGACAACCTGGGCGACCGTCGACTGCTTCTGGCCGATGGCAACGTAGACGCAGAAGACGCCCTTGCCCTTCTGGTTGATGATCGTGTCGAGCGCGACGGCGGTCTTGCCTGTCTGGCGGTCGCCAATGATGAGCTCGCGCTGACCGCGGCCGATCGGAATCATCGAGTCGATCGCCTTGAGGCCGGTCTGAAGCGGCTCGCTGACCGGCTGACGAGCGACGATGCCGGGTGCCTTCAGCTCGACTCGGCGAGTGAGCTTGCTCTCGATTGGGCCCTTGCCATCGATGGGCTGACCCAGCGCGTTCACGACGCGGCCTACGAGCGCGGGGCCGACCGGAACCTCGACGATGCGACCCGTGCGCTTGACCGTGTCGCCCTCCTTGATGCCGACGTCGGAGCCGAAAATCGCGCAACCGACGTTGTCTTCCTCGAGGTTGAGGACCATGCCGTACACGCCACCGGGGAACTCGAGGAGCTCGCCGGCCATGGCGCTATCGAGACCGTAGAGGCGGGCGATGCCGTCACCCACCGACAGGACAGTGCCCGTCTCGACCACATCGACCGACTTCTCGTAGGAAGCGATCTGCTGCTTGATGATGTTGGAAATCTCTTCAGCGCGAAGTTGCATTTGGCAAGGCTCCTGATTCGATGCGTTTACGGCGTTTGGCCGTTCGCAAGCAACGTCTCTCTAAGCTCACTCAGACGGTTGCTGAGGCTACCGTCGAAAACCTGGTCGCCAACGCGTGTCACCACGCCGCCGATGAGTGAGGAATCTTGTTTCTTCACGAGCACGACCTCGCGGTCGGTCACTCGCTTGAGTTTTTCCGTCAGCCGGGCGTAGTAGGCGTCGCTCAGCGGCTTGGCGCTGATCACGTCGACTCGAATGCGACCGGTCTCCGCCTCAGCAAGCCCTTCGAGGGCATGAAGCACCTCTTCCAGGTGCGAGAGGCGCCCCTTGTCGGCGAGCAGCTTCACGGTGTTGCGAACGAGCTTGGAGCAGCCGAGCTTCTCCATCACAGCATCGACGGCCGCCTTCAGCGCAGGCCTAGGAATGACGGGGTTGCGCACGATCTCTCGAAGCTCTGGGCTCTCTTTCCATGCACTGGCAAGCGCGCCAACATCTCGGCGCACGGAATCGATCT
>JBGUEF010000268.1:0-5071 GCA_041821485.1 Deltaproteobacteria bacterium | reverse complement strand
GCGCGCTCGATAGAAGGGCGTCCCGCAGACCGTCTTCAACCAAATGGTTCGCCGGGAGTTGTTGTGCACTCGCGTCTTGACCTTGTCCGACGCGGTGACCATGGACGGACGCGTTTCGACTTGAATGTCACGCGCCTCGGTCTTCACCACGGGCTGACAGCCCTTCCTCGTCCAGCGGTGGCTCGACGGACACTCGCACGGCATACACGACTTGCAGCGCTCGTTGGGTGGGCATTCAGGGCATCCGGCGTAGATCCCACGCGAGCTTTCGCAAAGAGCCTGCACGCTTCGGCCGCCACGGAAAAGCTCAGCCGGCTCGCTCGTCAGGACGCAGGCGCCCTTGAAGCACTTGCCGAAGGGTGTCTCGCATTCGAAGTCACAGGTCGCGAGGTCATTCTGCCCGCGGCATTCTGCAAGCTGCTGCTGGTAGTCGAGCAGGTGCGCCTGGTTGACCGCGACGCCACACTCGCATCCCTCGGATTGGCAGCTCGTCTCGACCACTCCACATGCCTCGTCCTCTTCACAGGACCGGTGGGCGGACGTGACTTCGATCCGCTCCGGGCGAGACTCGGCTTGCTCGCACCCAGCGAGCAAGGCGCCGGACATAGCGATCCAGCAGAGTACACTCCGTCCCCCCATCACCTGCGTCCTACCGAAGGTCGCGCGTCATGGCAAGAATGGGCCCATCTTCGGGCCGGCTAGCGCGCCTGAAGCCGGGCGATCCGCTCTTCCAGCGGAGGATGGGTCGCCATCAATTTGAGCATGCCCCCGCCCCGGATGCCGAACGCGTTCAGCTCCTTCGGGAGCTGTGATGGCGCGTCTCGCATGGCCCTCAGGCGATTGAGCGCAGAAGCCATCGCCGGAGCGCCTTCGAGGTCGGCGCCGCCGGCGTCCGCGCGGAACTCCCGGCGCCTCGAGAACCAGGCCACAATCATGCTGGCAAGGACACCAAATGCCATTTGCAGTGCGATGTAGACCATGAATCGGCCCCGCTCGAACTGACTCGAGACGATGTGGGCGACGAAGATCACGAAGGTGTTGAGGACGCCCTGGATGAGGGTGAGCGTCACCATGTCGCCATTCGCCACGTGTGAAATTTCGTGACCGAGGACCGCCTCGACTTCCTGCTTGTTCATCAATCGCAACAGCCCAGTGCTGACCGCGACGAGGGCGCTATTGCGGAACATCCCGGTCGCGAAGGCGTTCGGGTCAGGGGAATCGAAGACCGCCACCTCGGGCATGCCGATTCCGGCCTGCTCCGCCTGACGCTTGACCGTGCCGACGAGCCACTGCTCGATGTCGTTCGAGGGGCTCTCGATCACGTGCGCCCGCGTGGACCGCTTCGCGACCCATTTGGAGATCGCCAAAGAGAAGATCGAGCCTCCAAACCCAAACAAGGCAGCCCAAATCAGCATGGAGATGTACGGCGCGTCGGGTGGAATGACCCCAAGCGCGGTGAGCACCGCCATGGCGATGGCTGCCATGAACAGGACGGCGAGGTTCGTAGCCAGAAACAGTACAATTCTCAGCATTTGCGTACTCCTAAGGAGCGAACTTAAGGCCCCTTCACCCCTCCGACAACTACACCCGGGGTCGTTTTCTCATTCCGTTCGAAATCGCTAGCCCGCGCACAGATCGCCAAGCAGCGCGTCCCGTTGGGCATCGGAAAGCTCGGTTTCGGCCTCAATCCCAGGCATTTCGATGCCGATGGCGACCGGCGCCTCTGGCCCTAGAGCGAACGAGAGATACTGAACCGACGACAGGCGTGTATCGCCCACTTGGCGTGAATCCCAGGTCGGCCGCGCCAGGCTCCCATCAGGCAGCTTTGCGTAGATGTGGTCGTTGAGCCCCATCCATTCCCGGAGCTTTTGGTCGCGCAGCTCTTCGTCGTCGATTCCGACCAGGAGGGTACAGCCGACGGTGCCCGCCGGATGAATGAGCTCGTTGTAGGTATCGAGCTCGTGCTGGATGTCGTCCTCTTTGACGATGTGCTCGATGCGCATCATCTCCTGAACTTGGTAGAGCACCGTCTCGTGGTTCTCGAAAAGAAACGTGAAGTATTCGCCCACGAGGATACGGCGCACCGACTTCGCGCGAAGTGCGGAGTCTCGGATGGCTCCGCGCTGCTCACCATAGGTCACGTAGTCGAGTATCTCGGAGCGTTCGACGCGCTTCACTTCGGGTCTCCTTCAGGCGATTTGCCTGAGGGTAATGCCTTGGGCGCCTCGAATCCATCCTCGCGATAGGCCCGCGCCAGAATCGACATGGGATGCAAGGGTTTCACACCGGCGTGCTGCTGGAACTGAATCGCGGCCAGGGGGCAGTCGGTCGCCCAGATCTCCGCGTCAACGTCCTCCATGCCGTCGAAGGCCTTCTGCCCAACTCGGATGGAATACTCGAACCCTTCGACAGTCATCGCGTGCGTGCCGTCGTGCCCACAGCATTCCATGACGGTGGTCGGAGTGACCCCCGGGATCTTACGAATGAGGTCACGTCCTTTGAAGCCGACCCCCTGCGTGCGCAGGTGGCAGGGCGCGTGATACGCGACCTTGTTGCCGGGGGTGCTCTTGAAATCAGTGTTGAATCGTTCCTCGCTACGCAGGGACCACACGAACTCGCTCGGGTCGGCAACGGCAGCCGCCAGCATCTTGGCGCGCTCGCGGTCTTCTCCTTCGAGCAGCTCGGGGTATTCGCGACGAAGCATCATCGAGCAGGTCGGATTGAGGGCGATGACCTTTGCGCCGGCTTCCACGTACGGCATCAGGCGGTCCAGGTTCGCGTGGGCCTTCTTGCGGAGCAGCTCGAGGTTGCCGCCTTCCCAGGCAGGCATGCCGCAGCACTCGAGGCCCTTCTCGCAGCGAACGTCGACGCCGTTCTTCTCGAGCACGTCGACGGTGTCCATTCCGATCTGCGGTTCATTGCCCTGGACGTAACAGGTCTGGAAAAGCACGGCCTCTCCGCCGACGCCCTTGTCCATGAGTCCCGCGCCCTTGGCCCAGGATTCGAACGTCGTTTGCGCGAAGTCCGGCAGGAGCTTGCGCCGATCGATGCCCACCAGCTTCTCCATGAACCACCGGTGGATGCCCACCCGGTTCATCACGTTGGCCATGCCGAAGCTCGCCCGCGCCATGGCGCTCGCCCGGTCCGGATCTTCGAGCACCTTGAGCCGCAGCTTGTGCGGTTGTTGGTGTTTTCGGTGCCGAATTGCGTCGTAACGGTGCACGAGCTTGGGGAAGTCCAGCTGGAACTCGTGCCCGTCGCGCGGCGTGTACGGGCACTGCACCTCGCAGAGCTTGCATTGAAAGCAAGCGTCCATGACGCGCTCGGTATCGAGCGGCGTCACCTTTCGGACATCACCGTCATGCTCGTCGTCGATCGCAGAAAACAGGATCGGGAACGAGTCACAATACTTGAAGCACATGCGGCAGCCATTGCAGACCTCGAAGACGCGCTCGATTTCCTTGTCGAGCGCGTCTTCGTCCCAGTACTTCGATTCGCTGGGGTCGTAACTCAGGCCGTCGGTAGGCTGGTACGAGATCTGTCTATTGGCTTCTTCGCTCACGCGCGGTGAAAGCCCTGATTAGGAAATGTCATTGAGAAGCGACTGGAAGCGCCCCGCGTGGGACTTCTCGGCCTTGGCCAAGGTTTCGAACCAGTCGGCGATCTCGCCGAAGCCCTCTTCACGCGCGGTCTTTGCGAAGCCCGGGTACATGTCGGTGTACTCGTGGGTCTCGCCAGCGACTGCGGCTGCGAGGTTGAGTGCGGTGTCGCCGATCGGCAGGCCCGTCGCCGGGTCGCCAACCTTTTTGAGATAGTCGAGGTGTCCGTGCGCATGGCCGGTCTCGCCCTCGGCCGTCTCGCGGAAGTTACCCGCAACCTCGGGGTACCCTTCGACGTCCGCGACCTTCGCGAAGTAGAGGTAGCGTCGGTTGGCCTGGGACTCGCCGGCGAATGCGGCCGCGAGGTTGTCGTAGGTCTTGCTGCCCTTGAGCTCTGACATAGCTTCTTGTTCCTCCGATGTGTGGCTTGCCCTCGACCGGGCGAAGCGCGCTCCGTGCCAGCCGAGAACGAGAGTTATCCCGGTCTTTTCGGCCCTCGTCAACGAGACATCGCCTGGCAAACGGCGCCGAATCCCGACATATCCCCGTCAGCTCCAAATCCCGGCTTCTGAGTGCTAGGTTCCGCCCGTGGATGAGACCGGGCCCACGCTGCTCGACGTTCTTTCTAGGGACGACGGGGCCCCGCCAAGGGAGCGCCTCTCGGACGTCTGGGGGGCGTATCGAAGCGAGCGCGCCCTGGGGTCGACGCCATTCGAGGCGGCCGTGAAGGTAGCGGCCACCGTCGATCGTCTCGGCTTCGCGTTTGCCGTCGGCTACCCCGCGGCCTTGGAGCAGATGGTGACCGGAGTGGAACTTCCCTGTGCTCTGTGCGTCACGGAGGCCAAGGGCAATAGCCCGCGCGCCATCGAGACGACGCTCGAGCGGAGGGGCGATCAGTTTGAGCTGCGCGGCACCAAGACGTTCGTCACCTTCGGCAACCTGGCGGAGACTCTCCTCATCGTGGCCCGCGTGGGCGCCAAGCCGGACGGCCGTCCGGACCTCGTGGTCGTTCAGATCCCGGCGGCCCGAAAAGGTGTCGAGCTCCAGGACTTGCCCGCGACGCCCTTCGTGCCGGAGGTTCCTCACACGAGTGTCCGGCTCGATGGGGTCGAGGTGCTCGAGAGCGAACGATTGCCGGGCGATGGTTACCTCAACTACGTGAAGCCGTTTCGGACCATCGAGGATATCCATGTCGTGGGGGCCACCCTGGGGTATCTCGTGGGCTTGGCCCGTCGAACGCGAGCATCGGCGACCCTGATTGCTGAGCTTAGCGCCGACCTCGTGGCGCTCGATCGGCTCCGAGGCGGCCCGCCGCTGGACCCGCGGGTGCACATCGCGCTCCACGGCGTCTACCAGCGCGTCGCGCGGCTCGTCGGCAGCGAAGATTTCGCGCGGCTCTTGGAAGGCGCGCCTGACGACGAGCGGGAGCGCTGGGAGCGAGATCGGGCGCTTCTCCAGGTCGCGTCCAAGGC
>JBGUEF010000267.1:0-5087 GCA_041821485.1 Deltaproteobacteria bacterium | reverse complement strand
GTCGGACACGAACTCGTTGAGCATGTCCCGCCCGAGCCTGCGGCCGAGCCCGGTGTCCAAGTGGAACAGGACGCTCACGACCAACGACACGAGGGCGATGAGCGGCCAGCCGAGGAACCAGCTGACGAGGCGAGATAGCCAGCGCATCAGTACGCCTCACCAATGGTGAAGTGGATGGCGCCAGGCACGCCCCCGCGAATGAATTGGAAGATGTTGAACGCATTGGGCGGCGCGACGCCGCGCACCACCTGCCACTTCGGGATCAGGAAACCGAAGTCGAGCCGGATCGGTCCCACCGGCGTTTGATATCGAAAGCCGAACCCTGCGGCAGCGCGGATGTAGTTGAACCGAAATGCTTCGCCGCGGTTCACGTCACCGAAGTCCATGAACAGCGCCGTTGCGAAGTTCTGCGTAACGGGAACGCGCCACTCCACGCCGGCTTCCCACTTGCGTAGGCCGCCGTCGTTGCGTGCGTCGAAGCCTTCTCGGTTCAGTGAGTCGATGCTACCGGGATCCCCAAGGAACCCACCGAAGAACCCCCGATGGGTCGTCGGACCGCCTGAGCGCAATCGGTAGTTCTGCGGGCCGAGCGCTTGGCCGATCAAGTCCAGCCGATTGCGGTCGCGCGCGAACAAGAACATCGCCCCGATGCCGAAGCGAAACGCAAGCGTCGAAGAGAGCGGCAGAGGCGCATAGGCGCGCACTTCAGGCGTGACGCGGATGTATTGCCAAGAGCGTTTCAGCGCGGCCGGCGACTGCTGGGTGGCGAGCTGAAAGAAGAACCCCTTCCGCGGGGTGCGAGAGTCATCTCGAAGATCGACGATGACGCGCTCGTCGAGAAAGACGACCTGGTAGCTCGTCGGGTATCGTGGATCCTGGTCGACGGTCAAATAGGTGTCGTAGTTCAGAGCGCCCACCAGCAGAAGCCGGCCGTCGTAGAACGGTCGCGAGAGGCTACCGCGAATCTGAAGATCATGACGGCGAAATAGCTCGTAGGGATCCGGGCCCCAGTCGTGGCGGAACTGGATTTGGGACGTCGTGCGCGGCTCGAGGAACGCCGGCCGCCGGTACTCGACGCGGAGCTCGTTGCCGAAGATGAAGCCTCGGCCGAACCGGAAGAGTGGATCTTGCGCAACGATTTTCGGGCGGTCTTCGATGCGGAGGCGCCGGAACCCGCCGATGAAATTCCGGTGCTCGAACAGCCCGAACAAGTGAACGTCCGAGATTCGGGTGTCCTGCTCGAGGGTCAAAGTGGCGATCGTGCCGCTCTGGAGGCCCGCCCCGATGCCCCAGCGGATTTCCCGGCCGGGCTCGACGGCGATGTTGACGTCGACGACGCCTGTGCACTGCTCGTCCTCGCCGAGCCGCGGGGTCGAGGTCACGTTCACTGAAGCCAGTGCACCGAGCGCGTACACGGCGCGCTGCGCGTCCGCCAGCGTGAGCGAGCTGTAGGTTTGGCCGGTCTTGAGGTCGGCGACTGCGAGGATGGTGTGCGCGGGTAGCTTGCCGTTGCCGGTGACCGTGATGTCGCCGAACGTGCACGTTGGCCCTCCTTCGACGTAGAGCTCGGCGAACGCCTCTCGTGCGTCGCGATCGATTTCGACGCGCCCCAATACGGAGCCGCAGGCATAGCTCGTCTCCCTCAGCACCCGCCGAATTTCTCGCTTGCTGCGTTCGTACACCGCCTCGTCGAACGGTTTGCCGATCTCGAGCCCTACAGCCTTCTCGATCTTCGCCCGCTTGTCGGAGTCCCAGGCTTCGTGGCCGGACACACTGAGCGAGCGAAGCAGAACGGGCTCGCCTTCCTCGACCTCGATGCCGATGATCAGCTTGCAGCCCTCGTCATCGTCTTCGCGCTCGCATGGAGCCTCGCCCCCAGACGAGACGATGATGCGGTCGTCGCTGGCCGCCGAGGGCGGGTCGAACTCCGTGCTGACGACCGCCGCGTCGTAGTAGCCGCGGGCCTGATACCAGCGCTCGATTCGTTGAACATCCCGGTCGAACACCGACGAGTCCAGGGTCGGCCAACCCTTGCGGAGCTTCTTCCATAGGTCGAACGAGACCCGCTTTCCATCGAAGGGCGGGACGCCGCATGCCCGGTCCGGGCTGGTGCCAAAGGAGAGGGTGACCCGCTCATATTCTTGGGAGGCGAGGCAGGCCCTCAGGGCCTCCTGATCGAGGGCCTCCATGCCGCTGAAACGGATCCGGTCGATGCCATAAGCATCCTCTGGGATCGTCTTGCAGCCGCTCGCCAGAACGAGCAGGAGGAAGATGCATCGCCGGCGAGCCATCTACCTAGGGCTTGTAGCGCGGAGAGCCCCAATTCCGCCAGCGAACGGCGTGATTTCGGCCGTTTGGCGGCCGCCCCACCTGCTGCTAAAGCCATCGCCAGGCTCGCGATGAAGCAGTATTTCGTCCAGACCTTCGGCTGCCAGATGAACGTCCACGACTCCCGTCGGATCGAGGAGGTCCTGCGGGCGAGCGGCTACCGTGAGGCGACCGAGCCCGCGTTGGCCGATCTCCTGGTCGTCAACACCTGCAGCGTACGCGAGAAGGCCGAGCACAAGTTGATGAGCCTTCTCGGGACGTTCCGGCCGTTCAAGGAGGGCCAGCGAGGCACCGTGCTGGCGGTCGCGGGCTGCGTCGCCCAGCAAGAGGGCGAGCGTTTGCTCCGGAAAGCGCCGTTCGTGGACATCGTCCTCGGGCCGGACAACATCCCCGAGCTTCCGGCCCTCATCCGGGAGGTCGAGCAGGGCGCCCCACCGATCACGCGGACTGTGTTCGACATGGACGACCCGCAATTCCTTCGGGCCAAGCCGCACGCAGATCGCCGGGAGGTCACGGCGTACGTCACCGTCATGAAGGGCTGCGACGAACGCTGCACGTTTTGTATCGTTCCCTATACACGTGGGTCCGAGCGTTACCGACCGGCCGATGAGATCGTCGGCGAGATTCAGGACCTCGTCTCTGGGGGGGTTCGGGAGATCACCTTGCTTGGGCAGACTGTCAACTCGTGGCATGAGCCGGGCGCCGATGCCGAGGCGAGCAAATCCGAGTCCAGGACGGCCGCCTCCACTTCTCGATTTGCGGGGCTACTCCGGCGGATCTCCAAGGAGGTGCCCGGCCTTCAGCGCCTTCGCTACACATCGCCGCACCCGCGGCACATCACGCCTGAGTTGGTGGCCGCACACGCCGAGCTCGACGTGCTTCCGGCGCACGTGCACTTGCCGGTGCAATCGGGCTCCAATCGCCTACTGCGGCGAATGGCCCGTCGATACACGGCCGAGGATTACATCGCGCGCACCGATGCGCTGAAGCGGGCGAAGCCCGGGCTGACGCTTTCCTCGGATTTCATCGTCGGCTTCCCAGGGGAGACTGAAAGCGACTTTGAGCAGACCCTCGAGCTCGTGCGGCGTGTCGGCTTCGTGGCCGCGTTTGCTTTCAAGTATTCGCCGCGGCCCTACACGCCGGCGCTCAAGCTCGGTGACGAGGTTTCCGAAGAGGTGAAGGACGAGCGCTTGGCGCGCTTGTTCGCCGTGGTCGCGACGCAGCAGTCCGCGCACCTGCAATCCTTGGTCGGCCAAGAGTTGCAGGTTCTGGTGGAAGGGCCGTCACCGGGTGACACAGGGCGATTCGCCGGCCGCAGCGAACGCAACGAAATCGTTCATCTCATGGCGCCTGAAGGATACGATCCAACCGGCGAGCTCGTGGCCGTCACGATCGACGAGCCCTACCGTCACAGCCTCTCCGGGTACATGGCCGGTGCGGCCGGGCTCCCCGAGCGCGGCCGGCGCACGCGCCTATCGGTGCTCGATGCAGGAGGCGCCAGCTGAGCACCGACACCTGGTGGGAGCGCGTGCGCCCCTGGCGATTCGCGGTCTTGTACATGGCCCTGATCTTCGTGATCTCGTCGTTCGAGGTGGAGGTGCCCATGATCCGTCACTTCCCTCTGCGCGACAAGGGGGTCCATTTCGTCGAGTATGGGGTGCTCGGATGGCTATGCGCCGCGGCCTCCTCCCGCACCTGGCCCTCCGCTTCTGCATGGCAAACAGCCGCGTTCGCCGTCTTCGTTTCGGTCCTCTGGGGCGTTTCCGACGAGATTCACCAGGCACTCGTACCAGGGCGATCGTCGGAGCTCGCCGACGTCATTGCGGATCTCTTTGGCAGCGTGGCAGGCACCGCAGGCTGGCATCTGTTTTTGAACAGAACTGTGAGCTAATGCACCGTAAGATCGACCTTCTTGGGTGAGGTGCCATTGACGATTCCAGTCTCAACACCTAGTTTTTAAGCCATGAGGACGGAGACGTTCTCCTAGCCAAAAAACAAAAAATTTAGCCGGTGGAACCCCCCCATATGTCCACCGGTTACTCCCCGCCCGGTCGCATCTCCCCCTCCAAGCGACCGGGCGACCCTTATTAAGGGCCGTGATCGGGGGCCGGGGGACCGTGGCCGTGATCCGTGGCCGTGACCGTGTCAGCGTCAGCGTCAGCGTCAGCGTCAGTGTCAGTGTCAGTGTCAGTGTCAGTGTCAGTGTCAGTGTCAGTGTCAGTGTCAGCGTCAGCGTCAGCGTCAGCGTCAGCGTCAGCGTCAGCGTCAGCGTCAGCGTGGCGGGCAGGGGCAAGTCTTGCGGGGTCCGCTTACGGTAAGGGAACCCGTGTGTAACATTCCCGGGCGTTCGCCGTTGAACCCGAAACCAAGGACTCTGTGAGCTCGCTCAAACGATACTTTCCCATTCCGTATTTGATCGTCGCGTCTGTGGCGATGGGTCACATCGTCATCCATCTGGTTCGCGCGCCGGAGGCTGGGCTTGCCTGGGTTGGCGCGTTGGTTGCGATCGCTCCCCTGGTTGCGTTCATGTCGTCGCTCGTGCTGGTCAAGCGACCACGGACGCATCGCAATCAGTATCTTCTGCTCGCCTCAGCGCTGGCTGGTACCGTCGTGTCGTTCATCGGTTTCGAATCGCCTGCAAGCTGGTATGCGCTCATCCTCGGGTTGATCGCGACGTTTGCCTACGTGTTCTGGTATTCGGTTCTCGATCGGGGGGGTCCCGCGGTCGTTGCGGTTGGCGCTACCTTGCCCGAGCTCGC
>JBGUEF010000266.1:0-5120 GCA_041821485.1 Deltaproteobacteria bacterium | reverse complement strand
CCGGGCCATGTTCGTCGACCCGGTGTTCTCTGGGCGAGGTATCCTCGAGCTCTCCGCCAAACCGCGCGAATCCTGCGAGCCGGCTTCCAAGGGATCCCCGCGACGCCGTGCGCAAAGGCCCACCACATCGGAGTTGCACGCCAACCGTCGCTAACGTCGGGCGGTCGCGACCGTGTTGGAACGAAGTGCATCTCGTTCGGGCAGTGCACCTGGTCGCACTTCCAACCAGGAATCTACTTGTACTCTTCGACTGGACAGCACAGTGGGAACACCGCCTCCACAGGCGCACGGAATGTCGCTGATAGTAACTTCAAAGGCCCTTCGTCGAGTCTGAGGAAGTCGACATAAACGCCTAGTTCTGCGCAATTCGGTCCTCAACATGGTCCCAATGGGCTAAGAGGGTCGACACCGCCGATGAGCTGGTCTGTCTTGCGACAAGAATCGTCGTCGACGTTCGTTGCCGTCACTGTCGCTCCACAAGCGAATCGCGGACCCCTCGTGCTGTTTCGGCCAACGTCGGTTTAGGGCGCACAGCCGCAGGCCGTGACAAACGAGCCGTAGAGCAGCTCCTGCTCCGACGGTAGCGGTTCGGTCCAGAAGTCGCTGGTCTTTGCGCCGTCCCAATCCGAAACGCGAGCAGAGACGATCGCCTTGCCCACTTCGATGTCGCCGGAGCCTAGTTTGGTCAGGTGATTTTCGACGGACGAGATAATCGCCTCTTTCTCGTTGTCGCTGAATAGCGGGCGTGCGTAGGTCACGAACTCGCCTCCAATTGGGATGCCGTGCAGCACGGCGTCGCGCAGATGCTCGGGACCATACATCTGGTATTGGTGGAGCAGGTAATCGCCTCGGTGCTCAAACGATCGCAGGATCTGGTGTCGAACCATGTTGTGACAGGCTTGCTGACCGATAGTGTTGCAAACTCCGTCGTTGCAGTCCGGAATCGGCTCCAGGAAGAGGGCGCTCATTTCAGCGCTCGCGTAGAAGACCGCGGTGATCGGGAGGCTCTGGCTGGAATTCGCCAGCATCGATGAGTATGGATCGTCGCCGTGCGGCATCGATCGGGCCGCCGTCGGAAAATCGGGTCGGTAATGTGATGCATCGACTAGAGAGGTAAAAGCGCGCTCGGCAGGGATGTTGATCGCCCGCAGCGTCGCGACGTAGAGCCCTGTCGTTCCCGCGCATCCCGGCGTGATGTGCAGTCGCCCGGCGAGAGGAAATAGGATGCGGTCCACCGGAGCAAGCCCCTCATAGCCGTACTGCTCGAGCGGATCCTGGCCGGAGCTGTGCATCAGTCGCGCGCGCGCCCACGCGGTCAGGGCATAGATGGTCTCGAGTTGATCGGGCTTGATCATCCCAAAGCCCCCAAGGAAGTCATAGCTTGCCGACGGATTCTGTGGAGTGACCGAGCCGTAGAGAGGCGCGTACTCGTTCGAGCTCGGCAGATAGGTGAACCATTTCCGTCCGTCCAGCATCGATGCGACGTGCTCGTCGGACATGTGCACCAGCTTCCATTCGACCAGCCCGTTCTTCTCGACCCAGAGTGAATGCGCGACGTTGACGGCAAAAATCTCCCACGCCTCTGGCTCGCTGAACCGTGCCGGCGAATCGATGGACGGGAGCGGGGCTGAGACAGGTCGCTCTAGCTCGAGCCCGCGGATCTTTTCGAGCAAGTCGGTCGTTTGCGTGCTCGTCAGACCCGCCACACCTGAGGCGTTCTCCCACTTCAGATTGGTGCTGATCCTCGGGTGAAGCAGGATGCTATCGTAGCCGACCAGGGCTGAATCCGGTGGAAAGAACCCCGTCCTGCTTTGGTTGGTACTGTCGATCTCATCGAGCGCGCTCTGCGTTCGAAGAGTGGCCATGACCTTGCTCCCCGGTTGGATCGGCGCGGCAGGCGACGCGGCAATAAGACAACTCTCGTTCACGTTTAGTGCAGGCAGCGTCTGCGTGACGTTTTCTACGAGCGCTCCGTTCACGCGGATCTCCACCTCCACCTGCATGGCGGGGCTGTTCAGCGTCCCGTCGTTGCGAATCTCCACACCCAGCGTACCAGAGGGAGCGTCGAACGAGAGCGCACTAATGACGAGGTCGGGTCCCGCGATGACAGGCGGTGTGATGGTGCGCGTGTACTGATTGTGGTCTTCGTTCCTCTCGAGAATCTCGTTGTCGGTGTCGACGACAACAGCGATTCGTCGGTCCTGGCCTGCGACACGCAAGTCGAGCGTGATTGCTTGGCTCGAGTATGTTTGCCGATAGGAATCATCCGAGAGTGTCTCGAGGGCGATCTCGGCAGCCGCTATGCCATCGACGAAAACTCGAACACTGCCCACATTCGGAGGAACGACGTGGGCGCTGCGGTTCTTGATGGTGACCTGGAGTCGGTGATTCGCATCGAAAGAAAGGCCCACCGGTTCGACGTCGCCTTCAGGTTCGATGCAATGGCCAACAACGTCACAGCGCCCGTCGTCCAGCGTTGCGAAGTCACAAAGCGTTCCCGCCGCAACGAATTCGGTAGGAGTAGAACACCCTCCCGTGAACGGGTCACAGGGGGGCGCATTGAGGACACAGGGGTTGTCGTCACAGATGACTCCTTCACAAAGGGCGGCATCTTCGCAGACTCCAGAAGTGCACACGCCGGGAAACCCGCCGAAGTCGCAAGACGTGTCATCCAGGAGAGCTGGGTGGCTGCAATCACCCGTCATCGGGATGCAGAGGTCTTCAGTGCATTCGTTGTCGTCCTTGCAGACGACGCCTTCGCAGAGGGCCGCGTCTTCGCACAGCCCCGAGACACACAAGCCGGCGAGGCCACCAAAGTCGCACGTCGTATTGTCGGGGACCGGGGTGAAGACACACTCGCCGTTGGCGGGATTGCAGAGGTCCCCGGTGCACTCGTTGTCGTCATCGCAAGACACGCCTTCACAGAGCCGCGCGTCTTCGCACTCACCGGACCTGCAGAGGCCGGGGAGGCCACTGAAGCTGCAGGGCGTGTTTTCGGCGACAACCGCATAGCTGCAATCACCGGTGGCCCGAATGCACACATCATTCGTGCAAGCATTTTCGTCATCACAGTCGACGCCCTCGCAGAGTCCGGCATCTACACACACACCCGACCTGCACAAGCCGGGGAGCCCGTCGAAGTCGCAGGGCACGTTTTCCGCCACCGCGATGTAGCTGCACCCACCGCTGGCAGGAACGCATAGATCATCCGTGCATGGATTCTGGTCGTTGCACTCCACGCCTTCGCATCGATCGGAATCCGCCTCGCCGCAGCGAGCGAACAACACCATCAACGCCAAGCCAAGAACGCTGAACCACGCGAGCAACGCACGCATATGAAGGCCCCTATTCTATGTGCCGAGACGTCCCACCGCCTCGAACTTCAATGCGACCACTAATTCATATGGGCATGAAAGCCCCCGCTGTCTATACGTATTTGTTTCCCCGATTTGGAAGGAGATCCTACCGAAGGAGATCCTACCGAGGTTGCCCCAAACGCAGCAGTGCAGGAGATCCTACCGAGGTTGCCCCAAACGCAGCAGCACGTGTTGGCGAATTGCGCTGTAGTCTCGTGAAGTGACGTCCGCCGGCGGCCACTCACGAAACCGCCACAGCAACAGCGCCAAGCTCCGGAAATCACAGGGCCCCGAGTCGGCATGGCATTCGCTTCTATCGACGAGGCATGACTCGACCCCGCATCGTGGACCCGGGCGCCATCTTGGCGCTCTCTCGTCGCACCACACGCCGCCACTTCCTGCTCAATCCCGACGAAGCACGGCAGATGGAGCAGGTGTATTGGTATTGCCTCGCGTACGCAGCGAAGCTCCATGGCATCTTGGTCCACGCGGCGTGCCTGATGTCGACCCACTCGCACGAGGTCATCACCGATGTGCGCGGCGAGTATCCGAAGTTCCTGCAGACCTTTCACCGCTACCTCGCCTTGTGCACCAAGGCCTATCGCGGGTGGCCCGAGGAAGTCTTCAATAAGGATAGTAGTGGCGCACACGTGCTACTGACGCCTGAAGCCACGGTCGAGGCCATCGCTTACCTCATCGCCAACCCGGTCGAAGCGGGTGCCGTCCGGTACGCCAAAGACTGGCCCGGCGCGCACACCCTCCCCCCACACGTCGGGACGCGTGTCATCCGAGTCAAGCGCCCTCCGCACTACTTCGACCCCAATAACCCGGAGTGGCCCGAAGAGCTCGAGCTTCGGTTGGAGATGCCGGTGGCACTCGATCTCGACTACGGGCCCGAGCTCGCCCGTCAGCGCATCGCCGAACGCGTGCGAGACAAGCAACATCAAGCGTGGAACAAGGCCAAGCGGACAGGGCTCTCGTTTGTGGGCGCAAGGCGCGTCCTCAAGCTCGCGCACACTAAGCGGGCCAAGAGCTACGAAGTGTTTGGGAGCCTCAATCCGCAGTTTGCCGCTACGGGCAATCGAGCGGTGGCCACCGAGGCAGTGAAGCGCCTCCGAGCATTCAAGGTGCAGTACGCGCGGGCGCTCGGGGCGTGGACCGCCGGAGACCGAAGCGCGTGCTTCCCCGAAGGCACCTGGTGGATGCGGGTGTGTCATGGGGCGCGCTGTGGGCCTGGCCCGTAGGGCACAGAAAGCCTAGCCGGAGCTTTGTCGACTGCCCGACGGGGCGGGGGCGCCGGCGTGCATGGCGAGGGCCCAATTCGCTGCAGCGAGGCCGCGGCAAGCGTGCCCTTAGCGATGAAATAGAGTGTGCCGGGCGCTTTCACCGGCACGATTGGGTGCATCGCACGCTGACCAGGGGCCTTGGATCCGCTTCGCGCGGCTTTGCATCAACGCCAACGTCGGTTGGATCTTCCCGCATCAACGCCAACGTCGGTTGGATCTTCTGCGATCTTCTGGTTTGGTTGGATCTTCTTTTCGGGTTGATCTTCGGCTGGCTCGACGCGCACGGCTGACGAATGTGCTTTCGGTGACTGACGTCGCCGCTCAGCCGACAGGCGCGCGACCCCGCGCCTTTTCCGGGTCGCGCATCTCCATGAGAGACACACCGACGCCGTACGTCACGAAGTGACCGGTTGGACGAATCTCGAGCATGCAGTTTTCGGCGATGGTCCCGTGCTGGTCGATCATTCGTCCCATGAGG
>JBGUEF010000265.1:0-5157 GCA_041821485.1 Deltaproteobacteria bacterium | reverse complement strand
CGGGCTCTCGATCGAGGGGTCCGTCTCGTCGCCGTCAGCGCGGTGCAATACAAGACCGGTCTCCGGATGCCACTCGCAGAGATGGCGGCGATTTGTCACGGGTACGGTGCAGAGATCTTCGTTGATGCCATTCAGGCGCTCGGGGCGACGCCGGTCGATGTGTCATGGGGCATCGACTATCTCAGCTCGGGCAGCCACAAACACCTGATGGGCCCGGAGGGCGCGGGCTTTCTCTACGTCGCCGAACGCTGCGCCTCGACGCTGAAGCCGAGGCTCGCAGGCTGGCTCGGCCACAAAGATCCCGCTGCGTTCTTGATGGGCGACGAGCCCAAGTTGCGGTACGACAACCCGCTCCAGCAAGGCGCGCAGTCCCTGGAGATCGGCACCAGCAACGTCATGGGCCTTGCGGCCTTGGGAGCGTCGATCGAGTTGCTGAGTCAGCTTGGTGTTTCAGCCATTCATGGTCACGTAGATGGATACCTCGATCTCCTCGAGGCAGGCCTCATCGAACGTGGGTTCCGAAGCCATCGCAGCAAGGCGCCGGCGCTTCGATCCACCTTACTCAGCGTGTCGGTGCCCCACGACCTACGGCTGTCCAAGCTCGGCGCGGCGCTTCGCGGTCGAGGGGTGGTCTGTAATACGCCAGATGGCTTGATGCGGTTCGCACCCCACTGGCCGAACGGGCACGATGAAGTCCCCGAGGTCTTGGCCGTCATGGATCAAGTCCTGGCCGACCTTCGAGGTTGAGCCTAGGGTCGCCGGATGGCTAGCCAAGGCGACCGCAGCTTCTGGGTTTTCAACGCCGTCGTTTCGACCGCGGCGGTTGGCTTTCTCGGTTGGCTCCTTCTCATTCGTGAGGGCGGCGGCACCCATGCAGACCTCAGTTTCATGCCTGCGGTCAACGCCGCTCTCAACGCCACCTCGGCCACCTTGCTTGTCCTCGGGTTCGCCGCGATTCGAAGCGGTCGCCGCGAGGTTCACAAGCGACTCATGGTCGCGGCCTTTGCGGCCTCCGGGGTATTTCTCGTTGGCTACGTGCTCTACCACTACGCCCACGGCGACACCCAGTATCAGGGAGTCGGCACGATTCGCATCGCTTATTTCACGATCCTGATCACCCACGTCCTTCTGTCGATTGCGATGCTCCCCATGATCCTGACGACGTTCTACTTCGCGACACGCGAGCGTTTCGCTGCGCACAAGCGGTTGGCGAGGTGGACGCTACCGATTTGGTTGTATGTCTCGATCACGGGAGTCGTGATCTACTTGATGCTCCGCCCGTGAGAGCGTCAGCGTCTACGCGTTCCGCCGACGCCGGACGCGCCATCTCCGCGCCGCAAACGCTACAGGGATTACCAATAGAGCCGCCTGACCAGCCTCGACGCTCCACAGGGCGACGGCGATCGCGGCGGCTGCGGTCGCAGGTTCGATCAGCGCGTCGATCCAGAAATCTCGCACCACCTGAGCGTCGACCCCCTCGTTGAGGAGCCGGCCATGCTTCGTTGCGTATCGCCAGCTCGCGGCAGAGAAAGCCCCCATGCCCAAGAGCACCCCGCAGTAGTTGATGAACACCGTCCGATTTAGCGGGTACAGCACGGCGTAGGCGTTCATCACCGGGAGCAGGACCAGAAACAAGAGGAAGCCCAGCTGTAGCCAGAGCAAGCGATAGTCGATCTCGCGGATGAAGCCGAATTGCTCCATGTGCTTGACCCAATAGATCGCGATCAAGATGAAGGTGATGGCGTAGATCTCGACCGCTGGGAGTTGCGCGTCGAGGAACGCCGAGATCTGCGCATTTGTCACCACGACCTCAGGGTCGGGGTAGTCGACCTGCAGCAGGATGATCATCATCGACAACGCGAACAGCGCATCGGTGACCAGCTGTACGCGCGCGAGCGGGACGGCTTTCCGGTAACCGCGGTCCTCAGGACTCTCAGGAGGCATGTCTCAATCTCCGAACCGCGATGATCCCTTCCACGATCATCCAGAGCAGCAAGACGAGCAGCAGGGCCGCTAGCGCGGCCAGCGGTGCGTTGCCCTCGGCGAGGAACTGCTGGAGCTTGGTGACCAGCGCAAGGGCTGCGACTGGCATCACGAGGACCATCGGGATGACCAGGGGCCACACCGGTCGTTTCCGAGCGAAGAAGTAGAGCGACAGCGTCATCAGCGTGAGCGCCGCCAGCAGTTGATTGCTGGCGCCGAAGATCGGCCAGAGCACCCAGCCGACAGCCTTGGCCTGGCCAGTCGCAGGATCCGGCGTCTCGGCCAAGGCTAGGTACATCGCCGGCACGACCGCGATGATCGTCGCGATGTAGCGATTGGTCAGCGGCTTGATTCGGAGCGCCGCACCGAGCTCGCTGAGAATGAAGCGTTGAATCCGTGTTGCAGTGTCGAGCGACGTGGCGGCAAACGCGATGACGAGAACCGCCATCAGCGTGCGCGCGAGCTCCGAAGACAAACCAACCGCTTCGAGGAACGCTCCGCCGCCGAGCACGAATGCAGCCGCCTTGTTGCCTCCAGCGTGTGCCCAGCTGTCGTAGTAGACCGCCCAGCTGAGATCAGCGACCGCGCCTTGCCCGGGCAGTGAGCATGCGCCGACCAAGCCGATGCCGGCAACTGCGGCAAGCGTGGACGCCAGGGCAAGTGAGCCTTCACCCAGCATCGCGCCGTAGCCGATCAAGCGGGAGTCGGACAGGCGGTCGAGTTGTTTCGACGTGGTCCCCGATGACACGAGGCCGTGGAAGCCACTGATCGCCCCGCACGCAATCGTGACGAACAAGATCGGGAAGATCGAAGGCGCCCCGGCTTCGGGAGCGCGGTACACCGGGGCGTCGAAGTTCGGATGCGCGATGAGGACGCCGAGGAACAAGAGCCCCAGCCCGACGAAGAGTTGGTGACTGTTGATGTAGTCGCGCGGTTGAAGCAGTACCCAGACCGGCAAGAGGCTGGCAATCGCGGAATAAATGAGCAGAAAGAAGATCCACCCCGTTGTTGCCGTGTGCTTGTCGACCCCCATCGCCACGAAGTCGATCGGCACCTTCGTTCCGACCCATACGAAGAAGTAGAGCACGGCGAGCGCGATCAACGACGGCCAGAGGATCTTCGCGCCACGCTTGTAGACGAGCCATCCGATCACGACGGCGACGATGATCTGAATGTTGATCGGGATGACGCTGGTTGGCTGGCTGACGAAAAGCCCTGCAATCGCCATCGCAAAGACTGCGAGCACGAGCCAGATCAGCACGAGCACGAAGCACATGAACAAGATGCGAGCCCGCGCGCTGATTGTCTTGGCGGTGATGTCCGCGATCGAGTGCCCCTTCTCACGGATGCTCGCGACCAGCGCGCCGAAGTCATGGGTCGCACCCATGAAGATTGTGCCGAGAACCACCCAAATCAGAGCGGGACCCCAGCCCCAGTAGGCGGCCACGCAAGGCCCGATGATCGGCGCTGCTCCCGCAATCGACGTGAAGTGATGCCCGAACAGCACCGCGCGTTGCGTGGGTACAAAGTCGACTCCGTCCCTGAGCTCGTGTGCTGGTGTGACGATGTCCTCTTGGTCTTGGTAGATACGCTCGCCAAGGAATCGTGCGTAGAATCGGTACGCGATCAGGAATGAACCGAGGACCAGAGCTGCTGCCACCGCTGCCATTTGTCGCGTTGGTGGGCTTTTTTCGGATTTTGGTCAAGCACAAACCCGCTTTCCTTTGCGACGAAAAACGCTAAGGTCCCGGCATGAGTGGGACCTTTCGACCCCATGGCACATGGACCGCCCTGACGACGCCGTTCTCCACGGACCGGCAGGTCGACTACGACTCGCTGCGTCGGCTGATCGAATTTCAGGTGCAAGAAGGCGTCGACGGAGTTCTCCCCTGCGGCACGACAGGCGAATCGCCGACCCTTTCGTGGCAAGAGCAGGATGCGGTCATCGATGCCACGGTGCGCGCGGTGGAAGGGCGCACGGGTGTCCTGGCCGGTGCGGGCAGCAACAACACGCAAGAGGCGATTCGCGCGAGCACCCAGGCAAAGGAAGCTGGCGCCACCGCGGTGCTGTTGGTGGATTGCTACTACAACGGCCCCTCGAGCCTCGAGTTGCGCACCGAGTACTACGAGCGAATTCTCCAGAACGTGCCCGACATTCCGGTCGTGCCCTACGTGATTCCCGGGCGGAGCGGCTGTGCGCTTTCCGCTGCCGACCTGGCCATCCTGCACCTCAACGACCCCAAGCGCGTGCCCGCGGTCAAGCAGGCCACCGGCGACCTCGACCGCATGCGCCTGGACCGTCAGCTCGCAGGGCCGGCCCTGAGCATTCTCTCGGGCGATGATGAGCTGACCCTCACGATGATGCGCGATGATGACATCCGCGCTTGCGGCGTGATCAGCGTGCTCTCGAACATCGCGCCGGGTGCGATTGGCGGGATGGTCCGCGCGCAGGTGTCTGGCGACACCGAGGAGACGCAGCGGCTCACCGAAGCGCTCGCCCCCGTACTCAGGCTGGTGACTTGCTCGGTCACAGCCGTGCGAACGCTGCCGAACGGGAAGAGCGTCGAGATCACCGACAAGTTCAGAAACCCGGTGCCCGTGAAGACCATGATGGCGGGGCTCGGGATGATTGATCCGACCAAGCGTCCGCCACTTGGGCGCATGAGTCCGACCGCAGTCGGGCAGTGCCGAGAAGCGCTACGCCAAGTGCACCGCGCCGACCCAGGTATCCTCGGCCCGATCGAGGAGGCGTTCGAGGTGCGCATCGACCAGCGCCTCGGGGACGATGCGAATTGGTCGGCGCTCGCCCGTTGAGGGGACCGTGTACCGCGCGCTGATTCGCCCGCTGCTGTATCTGCTTCCCGCAGAAACGGCGCATCACCTCGCGTTTGCTTGTCTGCGGTTGCTGGCGGCGATCCCGGGCGCGCTATCGCTCATGCGGCGCGCGTTTCACAGCGGCGACGATGCCTCACGCGTTCGAGCCCTCGGCCTCGACTTCCCAAACCCAATCGGGTTGGCCGCGGGGTTCGACAAGGACGCGACCGGGTACGAAGCGTTGGGGGCGATGGGTTTCGGCTTCGTCGAGGTAGGGACGCTCACGGGACAGCCACAGCCGGGTAACCCGCCACCGCGATTGTTCCGGCTTCTCAAAGACCGGGCACTGGTGAACCGCAT